>MPNF01000289.1 GCA_002238885.1 Alphaproteobacteria bacterium bin95
CCGGCGGCTGGTGCTGGAGAAAGCGGAGCCCCAGGAGGACCACCGGGGGCTGGACGCGTTCCGCGAGTGGGCGTGCGAGACCGGAGCCTGGCTGCTGGCGGGCTCGATGGTGACGCGCACCGAAGAGGAGCGGCTCGCCAACCGGTCATACCTGCTTGACCCGACCGGCGAAGTCGTTGCGACCTATGACAAGATTCACATGTTCGACGTGGATATCGGCGAAGGCGACCGCTATCGGGAAAGCCGGACCTACCGGCCCGGAGAGAGCGCGGTAACCGCCCGAACGCCGCTGGCGGTGCTGGGCCTCACGATCTGCTACGACATGCGCTTTCCGGCGCTCTACCGTGCGCTCGCACAAGCCGGGGCCGAGGTGATTACCGTGCCTTCGGCCTTCACGGTACCGACGGGGCGTGCGCACTGGCATGTGCTGTTGCGCTCTCGCGCTATCGAAACCGGCTGCTTCATCGTTGCGCCGGCGCAGGTGGGCGAGCATGCCGAGGGCCGGCGTACCTACGGCCACTCGCTGATCGTGGCGCCCTGGGGCGAGGTGCTGGCGGATGGCGGCGAGGAGCCGGGCATCGTCACCGCCGAAATCGACACGGCCCTCGTGGCGGAAGCGCGCGGCCGCGTGCCGTCCCTCTCCGGCGACCGTCCCTTCGACCTGCCGCCGGCCTGGCAGGAGGCGGCGGAGTAGCCGCGTCCCTCCCGCCGCTCGCGGCGCACACACTCGTTTTCCCGAAGTCCGGAGACCTCCTCCCATGAAACTCGGCCTATCGATCGGTTACTCGGGCGCGCGTCTCGATTTCCCGACGGAACTGGTGAAGCTCGCCGACAAGCTGGGCTACGACACGGTGTGGACGGCGGAGGCTTACGGCACGGACGCGATGACGCCGCTGGCCTATCTGGCCGCCGTGACAGAGCGGATCAAGCTCGGGACCGGCATCATCCAGCTTGCCGCGCGCACGCCGGCCAATGCCGCCATGCAGGCGCAGACCATCGATGCGCTCGCAGGCGGCGGGCGCATGATCGTCGGCATCGGCGTTTCGGGGCCGCAGATCGTCGAGGGCTGGTACGGCCAGCCCTGGGGCCGGCCCTATTGGCGGATCAAGGATTACGTTGCGATCATGCGCAAGATTTTCGCGCGCGATGAGCCGGTGACGCATGATGGCCGCGAAATCTCGCTTCCCTATGAAGGCGAAGGCTCCGCCGGCATGGCGAAGCCGCTCCGCATGATCCTGCATCCCAACCCCGACATCCCGATCTATCTCGGCACGGGGGCTGAATCGACGGTGCGTCTTACCGGCGAGATCGCCGACGGGTGGCTGCCGCTCGGCTTCATGCCCGGCACGCTCGACGAATACCGGCCCTGGCTGGAGCAGGGCTTCGCGCGGGCCGGCAACGGCAAGGGCTTCCACAATTTTGAAATCGTCGCCTCGCCGCATGTCATTCTCGGCGATGACGTGAAGGCCGGCCTGGCGCAGCTTAAGCCGCGCGAGGCGCTCTATATCGGCGGCATGGGCCACCGGGACAAGAACTTCCACAACCAGATGATGTGCCGCCGGGGCTTCGAGGACGCGGCGGATCGCATCCAGGAACTCTATCTTGCCGGCCGCAAGGACGAGGCGGCCGACGCCGTGCCGGACGAATGGGTGGACATGAAGGCGCTCATCGGCCCGCCCGCGCGCATCAAGCAGCGCTTCCGCGCCTGGGCCGACAGCGGCGCGACGGCCATCACCGTGCGGACCCGCAGCGAGGAAGCCGTCCGCATCATCGGAGAGGCCGCCCGCCTGAACCGGTAAAGCGCCCCGACTGCCTGTCGCGTTTCAGTCCCGCGCCTTCATCAGGCGCTGCTTGTCGCGCTTCCAGTCGCGTTCCTTGATCGCGTGGCGCTTGTCCACCTTGCGCTTGCCCCTGGCGAGGCCAAGTTCCAGCTTGGCGCGCCCGCGCTCGTTGAAATAGAGCTTGAGCGGCACGATGGTCGCGCCCTCGCGCCGGACGGCGCCGGCCAGCCGGTCGATCTCGCGCCTGTGGAGCAGAAGCCTGCGCGGGCGCTTCGCCGTGTGGCCGAAATGCCGCGCCGGCTTGTATTCCGGGATATGGGCGTTGACGAGGAACACCTCGCCCGCCCGCTCGACGGCATAGGCTTCCACGATCGAACCCTGCCCGGCGCGGAGCGACTTCACCTCGCTGCCGGACAGCTCCATGCCTGCCTCGAGCACCTGCTCGATGAAGTAGTCGTGGCGCGCCCGGCGGTTCTGGGCAACCAGCCGGACGGCCATCGGAAAGGGCTAGCCGATCAGTTCGAGGCCGGTCATCGCGCTGCGCACGCGGCCCTGCGTTTCAGGGGCCGCGGGCGTCAGCGGCAGGCGCGTATCCGGCGTGCAGTGCCCCAGCAGATGCGCGCCGTATTTGGCGCCGGCCGGACTCGGCTGGAAGAACATCGCCTTGTGCAGCGGTATCAGGCGCTCGTTGATCTGCATCGCCGTTTCCAGCGCGCCCTGCTGCCAGGCCTCGTGCATCATCGAGCAGAGCTTCGGCGCGACATTGGCGCTCACCGAAATGCAGCCCACACCGCCCTGGATCAGGAAGGGCAGGGCCGTGCCGTCCTCTCCCGACAGCTGACAGAAATCGGGGCCTGCAGCGACGCGCGTCTCGATCGGCCGCTGAAGGTCCGTGGTCGCATCCTTGACGCCCACGACATTCGGCAGCTTGGCGAGCTCCGCCATGGTTTCGACAGTCATGTCGACCACGGAACGCGGCGGAATGTTGTAGATGATGATCGGGATTTCGACCGCGTCGTTGATCGCCTTGAAATGCGCGTAGAGGCCGTCCTGGTTCGGCTTGTTGTAGTAGGGCGTCACAACCAGCACGCCGTCGGCGCCGGCCTGCTTGGCGTGGTGGGCGAGGTCGATGGCCTCGGCCGTCGAGTTGGAGCCCGCACCCGCCACGACCGGCACACGGCCTGCAGCGGCCTCGATGCAGAGTTCGGTCACGCGCTTGTGCTCGTCATGGCTCAATGTCGGCGATTCGCCCGTGGTGCCGCAGGGCACCAGCCCGTGCGTGCCTTCGGAGATCTGCCACTCGACGAAGTCCTGAAACGCTTTCTCGTCGACTCCGCCCTCCCGAAACGGGGTAATCAACGCCACCAGCGATCCCTTGAACATGACCTGGACCTCCTCTGCCTGTCGGGTCGAAACATAGTTTCGTGCGGAGCGCGCGGCAAGCTAGTCTGGAGTTGAAGCAGACCGCAAAGGGAAACCGGACATCGATGTCAGGCGACAGCAACCTTCACGACATCCATGCCTGCGTCTTCGACGCCTATGGCACCCTCTTCGATTTCAACGCCCCGCTGGCGGCGCGGAGAGCGCGCATCGGACCGGCGGCCGACCGTCTGTCGGCGCTCTGGCGGCAGAAGCAGATCGACTACACCTGGCTGCGCTCGCTGATGGGCAAATATGCGGATTTCTGGCAGGTGACGGGCGAGGCGCTCGACTACGCCATGACCGCCTGCGACCTTGAAGATCCGACGCTGCGCGCCGAGTTGATGCAGCTCTATCTTTCGCTCGACGCGTTCCCGGATGCACAGGCCTGCCTGGAAACGATAAAGGGCCGGCGGCTGCGCACGGCGGTTCTCTCCAACGGTACCCAGACAATGCTGACTGCCGCGGTCAACGCCAATGCGCTGAAGCCGCTTCTGGACCGGGTCTTCTCCGTGGAGGCGTGCGGGGTCTTCAAGCCGCATCCGTCGGTGTACCAGTTTGCCGTGGATGCGCTCGACACGCAGCCGGCGCATGTCTGCTTCGTCTCCGGCAATGGTTGGGACGTGGCCGGAGCGGCGGCTTTCGGGTTCCGCTCGGTGTGGATAAACCGGGCCGGCGCGCCGGTGGAGAAGCTGCCGTTCCATCCGGTGGCGGAGATCCGGGGGCTGGACGAGCTGGCGGACCTGCTGCCGTCATAGCCGGAAAGACACGGCATTCCATAGGCGAGGAGCGAAGAGGTATGAACCGGGTGGACGGAAAGGTTGCGCTGGTAACGGGCGCAGGACGCGGCATCGGCGCCGGAATTGCGCAGCGGCTGGCGGAGGCCGGGGCCAGGGTCGCCGTATCCGACCTCATCGAGGACAACGGCCACCGCACTGTCGAGGAAATCGCGTCGGCGGGCGGCGAAGCGCATTTCATCGCCCAGGACGTGACGGACGAAGCCGGCTGGGAAAGCGCGCTCGCAGAAGTCGGAAGCCGGTTCGGCGCGCCGAACATCCTGGTCAACAATGCC
The DNA here is from genome assembly GCA_002238885.1 of Alphaproteobacteria bacterium bin95. Taxonomy (GTDB): domain Bacteria; phylum Pseudomonadota; class Alphaproteobacteria; order Bin95; family Bin95; genus Bin95. The sequence continues at coordinate 4,273 of MPNF01000289.1, forward strand.
GGCATCTACAGCTACGCGAAGCTCGAAGAGATGTCGGTCGAGGATTATCGCCGGCTGATGGACGTGAACGTCATGGGCGTCTTCCTCGGCATAAAGCACGCCATTCGGGCGATGAAGGACACGCCGGCAGGCGCGGACGCCGCCAGCATCGTCAATATCTCCTCGGTTGCCGGGCTGGTCGGCTCGCCGCTCTCGGCAATCTACAGCGCCTCCAAGGGCGCGGTCCGCCTGCTGACCAAGTCGGCGGCGCTCGAAGTCGCGCAACTCGGCTACAACATTCGTGTGAACTCGGTCCATCCGGGCCTGATCGACACCGACATGGCGGGACAGGTGCTGGACCGCTGGATCAGCACGGGCATGTCGGACAATGCCGCGCGCCAGTTCGTCACCGACCTGCATCCGATAAAGCGCCTCGGCGGGCCGACGGACATCGCGGCAGGCGTCCTCTTCCTCGCCTCGCCCGACAGCGCCTTCATGACCGGCGCAGAGCTGGTGATCGACGGCGGCTGGACCGCGCGGTAGGGCGCT
>MPNF01000290.1 GCA_002238885.1 Alphaproteobacteria bacterium bin95
CCGGATGGAGATTGCGGGCTGCGAATTCGAGGCCGTCCAGCGCATTCAGCAATGGCGGCAGGATGGCGGTTATCGCATCGACAAGGCGGTCGTTCTCGTCTGTCATGGACACGCAAGGTAGCATGGCGTCGCGAGTTGAAAGCCAGGGGCCGCGCCGGGCCGGAGTAAGACCGATTTCCGACATGCAGGTTGAGCGCTCCTCCCCGCTGCGCCGCGTCTTCGCGCCGTTCGCCGTGCGCAGCTTCCGGTTCCAGTGGCCGGGCGACCTCGCCACTTCGCTCGCCTTCGAGATGGAGACGCTGATCCTCAACTGGTTCGTGCTCGTCGCGACCGGGTCGGTGATGCTCCAGACCGCGTTCGCCGCGCTCCAGTTCCTCGGCACGCTGCTGGCCCCGGCGATGGGCTCGCTCGCCGACCGGCTCGGCCGGCGCACCATGATCGCGGCCATGCGCGCCTTCTACCTGCTGCTGGCAGGCTGCCTCGCCGGACTCGGCCTCGCGGACAGGCTCGACCCGGCTTCGGTGTTCGCCATCGCCGCGCTCGCCGGACTGGTCCGCCCATCCGACCTTGTGATGCGCAATGCCCTGGTCGGCGACACGATGGCCGACCGGCTGCTCGTGAACGCTATGGGGTTCTCGCGGATGGCGCAGGACCTGGCGCGCATCGGGGGCGTGCTGATCGGGGCGAGGCTGCTCGAGTCGCTCGGCATCGGCCCCGCCTACCTGGTCGTCAGCGCCTTCTATCTTGCGGCCTTCGCGCTTAGCTTCGGCGTTGGCGGGCGGCGCGCGCGCCCGGGCGGCAGGGGCCTGTCCATGCTGGCGGAGCTCAGGGTCGGCTTCCGGCATATCCGGCGTACGCCCGCGCTGATGGCGGCCATGTGGCTGGCCTTCCTGGTCAATTTCTGCGGCTTCCCCGTCTCCAGCGGGCTGATGCCCTATGCCGCGCGGGAGGTTTACGGACTGGATGCGGTCGGCCTCTCGGACCTGCTCGCCAGCTACGCCGCCGGCGCCTTCGTTGGCTCCCTCGCCATGGCCGTCGGCGGCGGCCCGCGCCGGTCCCCGGTCGGCGCCGTGTTCGCCGGCGTGGCCGTCTGGTACCTGCTGCTCATGGTCTTCTCGCAGATGACGGAGAAATGGGCCGCCATGGCGGTGCTGGCCGCTGTGGGGGTTGTTCAGGGCCTGGCGATGATCGGCCTTACCGTGTTCCTGCTCCGTCGCAGCAATCCGCGGCTCAGGGGGATGGTGATGGGGGTGCGGATGCTCATGGTCTATGGCATGGCCGTCGGCCTGCCGCTCGGCGGCGTCCTGATCGAGACGGTCGGCTACCGGACAACGGTGATGAGCTATGCGCTTACGGGCCTCGCCGGCACGGCGCTGATCGCATTCCTCTGGCGTCGCGCCCTCTTCGGCGCGGAAGCGGCTGGACGGCGTTCGCGAATGGCGGCAGGCTGAAAGACGAAAACCGGAGACAGAAGCCGCAAATATGAGCCGCAAACCCGACCGCCAGATCAGCCTGGTCGCCTTTCTCCAGGCGCAGAATTGTTCGACCCTGCCCGCCGCCTGGCGCCATCCGGACGCGCGGCTGGACTTCATGTCGGCCGATTATTACCGCGACCTCGCCAGGCTGCTGGAGCACGGCAAGTTCGATATCGGCTTCTTCGACGACCGGCTCGCCATGCCGGACATGTTCAACAAGGACCATGCGCACACCGTCGAGCACGGCATACGCTGCGTGAAGATGGACCCCATCGTCACCCTGATGGCGATGGGCATGGCGACGGAGCGGCTCGGCCTCGGGGCCACCTGCTCGACGACCTATTACGACCCGTTCCATGTCGCGCGCATGTTCTCGACCCTCGACCTCATGTCCAACGGCCGCGCCGCCTGGAATGTCGTCACCTCGGTCAACGAGAACGAGGCGCTCAACATGGGGCGCGACGGCGTGACCGCGCACGACCTGCGCTACGACCGCGCCGACGAGTTCATGGAGGTGGTGCACGGCCACTGGGACGCCTGGGACGACGACGCGCTGGTGCTCGACCGGGAGAACAACGTCTTCGCCGATCCGGACAAGGTTCACCGGCTCGACCATGAGGGCGAGTTCTTCAAGTCCCGCGGGCCGTTCACCGTTCCGCGTTCGGCCCAGGGCCATCCGGTGGTCATCCAGGCCGGCCAGTCCGGGCGCGGTCGGCGATTCGCGGCGCGCTGGGGCGAGCTCATCTTCGTGGCCTATCCGAGCCTCGAAGCGGCGAAGCCCGCCTACAAGGCGCTCAAGGACGATTGCGCGGCCCACGGGCGGGACCCGGACAGCATGAAGATCGCGAGCCTGTTCTACCCGATGGTCGGCGAGAGCCTGATGGAGGCCGAGGACAAGCGCGCGCTCTACGACACGCTGCCGAACGAGACCGACCAGCTCTCGCTGCTCTCGGAAGCGCTCAATTACGACTTCGCGAAGAAGGGCATGGACGAGCCGTTCAGCGACGAGGAGATGGAGGGCCTAACCGGCATGCAGTCCATGCGCGACCGCGCCGTGCAGGTGACCGGCAATCCCAACCCGACGGTGCGCGACTTCATGACCGCGACTGGGCGCGGGCTACTGAAGGACCCGTGGGTCGGCGGGCCGAAGGAGGTTGCGGACCAGATGGAGGAGTTCTTCGTCGAGCGCGGTTCGGACGGCTTCGTCATCGGCGCAACCCATTTCCACGGCAGCTTCGAGGACCTCATCGAGCATGTCGTGCCGGAACTGCAGAAGCGCGGCCTCTACCGCAAGGACTACACCGGCCCCACGCTCCGCGACCATCTGGGCCTCGACTATGCCCGAACCGGGAACTGGCGGCACTGAGGCAGGCGGCGCTTCCCGACGCCGGCGGCCTCCCGGCGCGAGAGGCGTTCGCCACTCTCGCGCCGGCGCATTTCCCCGTTGTCGCGGGCGGCGGGATGTCCCTATGATTCCGGCAACCGGGCGGCACCGTTCCGTCCGGGGTTTCAAGGGCTCTCCCGCAGATGGCAAGCAGTTCGTTTCGACCGGCGAACGATCCCCGCCTGGGCATCGCCTTCATATGCCTCGGGATGGTCGTCATCACCGTCAACGACTCCATCGTCAAGGTGTTCTCGGACCGCTACCCGCTGCACGAGATCGTGTTCGTGCGCGCGGCGGTGGCGCTGCTGTTCAGCCTCGTCGTGCTGCAATTCGAAGGCGGGCTGAGGGCGCTGCGCACCGGGCGCCCCGCCGCCCATATCGCGCGCGGGCTTTGCATGGTCGTCGCGAACCTTGCGTTCTTCGGCGCGCTGGCGTCGGTGCCGCTGGCCGACGTAACGGCGCTCTTTTTCGTCGCCCCGCTGCTCATCACGCTGCTTTCCATCCCCTTCCTCGGCGAGAAAGTCGGCATCCGGCGCTTCACCGCCGTCGCGGTCGGGTTCGTCGGCGTGCTGGTCATGCTCCGTCCCGGAGCCGAGGAGCTCGAACACGCCCCGGACCGGCTGACGCTGCTGCTGCCCATGGTAGCCGCGCTCGCCTACGCCACCATGCAGATCCTCACGCGGAAGCTCCGGGCAAGCGCGCCGGCCTCGGCAATGGCGATCTATATCCAGGGCATGTTCATCACGGTCAGCCTAGGCTTCTTCATCGTCGCCGGAGACGGGCGCTTTGCCGAGGGCGTGGAGAACAAGAGCTGGCTTTTCCTGTTCCGCGCCTGGGTCTGGCCGACGCTGGAGCACTGGCTGGTCTTCGTGCTGCTCGGCGGCCTCTCCGGCTTCATCGCCTATGCGCTGACCCAGGCCTACAGGCTGGCCGACGCCGCGACGCTGGCACCGTTCGAATATGTGGCGCTCCCCTCCGCCATCGCGCTCGGCTGGCTCGTGTTCGACCACCTCCCCGATCTCTGGGTCCTGCTCGGCTGCACGCTCATCGCCGGCTCCGGCATCTACGTCTACTGGCGCGAACGGAAGCTTGCGGAAGGAGGCGGCGGCCGCCGGCGCCCGGAACCGACTGAACGGGGCCGGGCAGCGCGCGCTGACGACCTTGCCGATCCGTAAGGTTGACCCCCGATCCAATACAGGCGGTTTCGTAATATACCGTGCCACAGCGCCGTCGCCTCAAGAGGCGGGCCGAACCGACAGGCGGGATGCGTGAACGATGCCCAGGAAGCGTAAACGACCGAGCTCCAGCGCCCGTCGCGGCCGCGCTGCGGGCGCTCCTGCCCCGAAGCAGGCCCCTGCCGGCTCCGGAGCGTCGGCGCACCCGATCCGCTCCCTCGACAATTGGCTCCTCGGCCTGGCGGGGCTCGGCGTGCTGCTCACCGGCTACCTGACGCTGGTTGCCTGGTTCGGCGAACACCCGGCTTATTGCGGAGTGGATTCGGACTGCGACATCGTGCAGTCGAGCAGGTGGTCCACCCTGTTCGGCCTGCCGATGGCACTGTGGGGGCTGCTTACCTATGCGCTCCTGGCCGGTCTGGCGTGGCGCCTGCGCTCCCGGCCGTCGGCATGGGGCGCGTTGTTTCTCGTCGCCTGTGTCGGCTTTGGCGTGAGCTGGTTCCTGACCCTGGTGTCCGTCTTCGAGATCGGAGCGACCTGCGAATACTGCCTTGCCTCATTCGCGCTCATGAACCTGCTGTTCCTGCTTGCGGTCCTGCGCCGCCCGTCCGGAACGCCGGCGCGAGCGTGGCGCAGCACCCTGCTGTATCCGGTCAGCGCCGCCCTTGTCCTGGTGCTCGGCCTCCATCTGCATTTCAGCGGCCTCTTCGACCCCGCCGCCGGTCCGGAGGACCCCTATCTAGAGGCGCTTG
>MPNF01000291.1 GCA_002238885.1 Alphaproteobacteria bacterium bin95
TCGACCGCCTGATCGCGGCCTTCAACCCGGTGGAAGGGCGGTCGATCTGCGTGCCGACCTTCAACGGCAAGCGCGGCAATCCCGTGCTCTGGGGCCGGGAGCTGTTTGCGGAGATGCGCGCCGTCTCCGGCGATGTGGGCGCCAAACACCTGATCGGGGCAAACGGAGACCTGCTCGTTGAAGTGCCCATGCCGGACGCCGGCATATTGCGCGACATCGACACTCCGGGCTCGCTTGCCGAGGCGAGGTCGGGTTAGCCGGAGGGCCGCAGGCTACCGCTTGGGCGCATAGACGAAGCCGTCCATCAGCCGGCGCGCCGTGCGATAGACAACGGCGCGCTCGGCACGGGCTTCGGCTCCGCTGCCGGAGACCTCGGCGGCGACCAGCGCAACGCCGGAGGGGTGGCCAATGCGGATGTCGCTTCCGCCGGATGCGCGGCTCGTCTCCCGAACCAGCGTGCCCTCCATACATGCTGCGACTCCCAGGCAGAGGGCGGCGGTCAGCGGCACGGCTCGGTGCGGGCGTCCGACCGAAACCATTCGCGCGGCAAAGTCCATGTCCGACGCGCCGAGGCGTTCGCCCGACAGCGATTCGAAGGCGGTCGGAGGGGCAACCATGCCGACTTTCGGAATACCGGTCGGGATCGGATCGAGGCCTGCCGCTGTTCCTGCTGCCCGGCGCACGGCTTCCAGCCTGGCCAGCGTTTCGGCATCTCCGTCCAGTGCGGCAGGCGTCTCGACGCCGGTGAGGCCGAGGTCCGATGCGCGGACGAAGCAGCACAGATTGGCGGCATCGACGATGGAAACATCCATGGGCCCGATGCCCGGAACATCCAGCCGATCCACCGGCCGTCCCGTTGGCAGGAGCCTGCCGGTGCCGGCGCCACCGGGATCAAGGAAGTCGAGGCGCACGGGAGCACCTGTGCCTGCCACTCCAGGCAGGGAAAAATCGCCTTCGACGGCCGCGCGGCCATTCTGCACCGGGAACCGGGCGTGGATGATTCTGGAGGTATTGGTGTTGTGGATGCGCACCACGGTCTCGCCGTCTCCGGCAACGACCAGGCCCTCGTCCAAGGCGAAGGGGCCCATGGCGGATGACATATTTCCGCAGTTGGCGGAGGTATCGGCCTCGGCGCGGTCCACGGCGATCTGGTAGAAGGTGTAGTCGATATCCGCATCCGGCCGGCTGGGCGGGCCGACGACGCAGACCTTGGAGAGCGAGGAGATGCCGCCGCCCATGCCGTCGAGCTGGCGCCCGTTCGGATCCGGGCTGCCCATCGCGGCGCAGAAGAGTTCCGGCCACCGATCCCGTTCTTCCGGGAGGTCCCGGGCGTGGAAGACCAGGGCGTTCGATGTGCCGCCGCGCATAAAGGCGGCAGGGAGGCGTGTCTGGACGGTCATGGGCGCCATTCTAGCGCAATCGTGCGCGCCCGGTGTCCGCCTCGATATCCCGGCATGCCTCTTCGATCCGCTGCTCGAGGCGCGCCATGAAAGCCCGCCGCGCGAGGCCCGGCTCGATGGGTTCGAGGAATTCGAGCCGGACGGTGCCGGGACGCATGCGGAAGCCGCGCCGGCTCCAGTGACGGCCGGAGTTGAGGGCGACCGGCACGACGGCAGCGCCCGTTTCCCGGTAAAGCGCGGCGATGCCGGGGTGGTAGGGACGACGCTCGCCCGGCGCCACGCGCGTGCCTTCCGGGAACACGACAATTTGGGCGCCGTTCTCCAGCGCGGCCTTGGCTCCCCGCACCATGTGGCGCAGGGCGGAGGCGCCGCCCTGCCGGTCTACCGCGATCTGGCCGGCGCGACGGAAATACCAGCCGACGCCGGGGATCGAGAGCAGCTCCCGCTTGACGACATAGACCGGGTCGGGAAGCAACGCCGCCAACGCCAGCGTCTCCCAGGCGGACTGGTGCTTGGCCGCAACGATGCAGCCGGGCGGCGGCAACGGCCCGCGAATTTCGTGCCGGATGCCGGCCGTGCATCGCAGCAGGAAGATCGTGACGTGGCCCCATACGGCTCCGGCCCGGCGCGCAGCGCGGCGCGAAGCGAGGAGCGCCGGAGACAGCAGGAAGACAAGCAAGGCCGTGGCGGCGACGAAACTCGCCGCGAACAGCACCGAGCGAACCGTCGTCACCCGCCGTTCCTCGTCGAACCGTACCACTCGGTGAGGCTGTCCAGCGTCAGGGCGAGCAGGAATTTGTGGTAGGCGTGCAGCAATATCCCCCGCGTGCCCGGCCATCGCCACCAGCCGTCCAGTTTCAGTGTCTCCGGGACGACCGGATGCGCCAGCATCTCGACGCCCGGCGCGGTGCGGCGCAGCAGATGCAGTGCACGGGGCAGGTGGTAGGCGGCGGTCACGATGCGCAGGCTCCGGGCTTCGCGGTTCGCTGCCCAGACTGCGACTTCAACGGCATTGCCGACGGTGTCCTGCGCCGCGTGTCCGAGCTCGATGCAGCAGGCGAGCGCAGTATCCGCGCCGCGTCCCGAGAGATCCAGCAGGCGCGCCACTGTAACGCCGGCGCCGACGCCGGAGACGAAGAGGACCGGGGCCTTGCCGTCGGCCAGCAGGCGCATGCCTTCGGCGACGCGGTCGGAGCCGCCCGTCAGCACCACGACAGCATCGGTCTTCCGCGCCGGAGCCTCGGCCTGCGTCGGCAGCGTCGCCACAAAGCGCAGAAGCCCGCCGATCCACAGAGCGGCGAGCAGCACCAAAAGAGCGATGAAACGGCTCGTCAACGCAGTTCCGGCAGTCAGGCGGAACCGCCGGCCGCCGAAAACGGGCGGCAGTCGGTCCTCTCGACAGGAGTCCGGCGTTTGCCTTTCGGCACGTGGCGCTTACCTTGATTCGAGCCGGTCGGCAGCCTATACAAATTTTCCCCGCCTGCAGGGGATTTCAGAGGCGCTTTCATGATCCTCATTTGTCCAAGCTGTATCGCACGATATCGCGTAGAGGTCGAGGCGCTGGGCGCGACGGGACGGCGGGTGAAATGCAGCAGATGCGAATATATCTGGCACGCGGAGCCCCCGGGATACACCGTCGAAGTCATCCACGCCGAACCCGAAGTCTCCCACCCGGCCGATACGCCGGAGCCCGAACCCGCGCCGCACAGAGCCCAGCTCCCGGTGCCGGCAGGCTCGGTAAGGCGACAGCGCTCGAACTCCCTGTGGACCTGGGTCCTCTGCCTGCTGGCGCTGGCGGTTTGCGTGGTCGGTTACGAGGCGCGCCATCCCATCGCGAAGGAATGGCCGTGGCTGGCGCCGGTTTACGAAGGCCTGGGCATCGTCGTCGGGGAGGGGCAGGGAACGCAGCCCGCTCAGCCGGAGTAGGCCCACGCCTTGAGATACGCGATCTACTTCACGCCGCCGCCGGAAAGCGCGCTGGAGCGCTTTGGCGCGGTTTGGTTCGCCCGCAAGGTATCCTGCCTCGACGCCCCGCGCCGATACGGCTTCCACGGCACGCTGAAGGCGCCGTTTCGGCTCAAGGCGGGTGAAGGCGAGCCCGAGCTGCTGTCTGCGGCCGAGAGCTTTGCGCACGGGCGCTGGGCGTTTTCGGGGCCTCCGCTTCGCCTCTCCGTTCTGGCGGGCTTCCTCGCCCTTACGCTGTCGGAGCCGTGCGACGAGCTTGACCGGCTCGCTGCTGACTGCGTGACCGCCTTCGACCGGTTTCGGGCGCCGGCGACGGAAGCGGAACTGGCTCGCCGACGCCTGACGGGCCTCAGCTCGCGCCAGGAGGCGCTGCTGCTACGCTGGGGCTACCCCTATGTCATGGATGCATTCCGCTTCCACATGACCCTGACCGGGGGTCTGGATGAGGCGGGACTGGACCGGGAGCGCGCGGAGGCGGAAGCGATGCTCGCCGGGCCGGCGCCTTCGCTGTCGGTCGACGCGGTGACGGTGATGGTCGAGCCGAAGCAGGGAGAAGCCTTCGAGGTTCTGCGCCGCTGCGAATTCGCATTCCCGGCCGGTCAGCGGCCAGCGGCGTGCCGGGCTTGAAAGCCGGGCTGGCATTCGTTCATCCCCGGGTGATACAAGTCGCCGCAGTTGCGACAGGAGGGACCAATGAAATCCACGACTTTTGTCGGTCTGTTGGCAGGCGCAGCACTTGCCTCGTTGACCTTCCAGACAGCCGGCGCTGCGGATCAGGCGCGGGCCGCGATGGCGAATGCAAAGGGAGAGTCCGTGGGCGAGGTCGTGCTCAGCCAGACGCCTCACGGCACGCTGTTGCACGCCAGACTGACGAGCCTGCCTGCGGGCGTCCATGCGTTCCATGTCCATGCAGTCGGGAAGTGCGAGGCGCCCTTCAAGTCCGCGGGCGGCCACTTCAATCCCGACGGCGCGAAGCACGGCATCCACGCCGAGGGCGGCATGCATGTCGGCGACATGCCGAACATCCATGTGCCGGAGTCGGGCGCGCTCGAAATCGAGGTGTTGAACGCCCGCCTGATGCTGGATGCCAGCCTCTTCGACGCTGACGGCGCGGCCATCGTGATCCATGCGGGACCGGACGACTACAAGTCCGACCCGGCCGGGGCAGCGGGCCCCCGGATCGCCTGCGGCGTGATCGCCAAATAGCGCGGCGCTACCGTCCGGCGCGGGGGAAGGTGCATGAGCGAAGGTAGAGAAGGTCCAAGGGAGGCGCCCGTCTGGGACCGGCCGACCCGGGTCTTCCACTGGGTCCTCGTCGTGCTGGTCGTCGTCTGCTACCTGAGCGGGCGCAACGGGCGATTCGATATCCACATCCCGGCCGGGCAGGCGCTGCTGGTACTGGTCGCCGCGCGGATAT
>MPNF01000292.1 GCA_002238885.1 Alphaproteobacteria bacterium bin95
CCAAGGAAGCGGCGATGTGCAAATGGTGGGCGCCGAAGCTCTCGGTGGACACGATCCACCAGTGCCTGCTCACCCACGGCCATCTCGGCTACAGCCGGGACCTGCCCCACCAGCAGCGCCTGCGCGACGTGATGGGGCTCGAGATCGGCGACGGCACCGCCCAGATCTCCAAGATGGTGGTCGCGCGCGAGACCGTCGGACGCGCGGCGGTGCAATACGCCCGGCGCTGACCGTCAGCCTTTACTGCCGGAAACCCGGACCAGGATGCCGGGCAGGAAGTCCTCCACGGCGATGTCGAGGAAACCCGCCGCCTCGAAATAGCCGGCGACCTCGTCGCTCGAATGGGCGAGGCCGGTGGAGGCGTGGAGCGTTTGTGCAAGGCCCCACAATGCCGGGTCAGCCGGGCCCGAGCGGTCCGGAGCCAGCGCCTCGCCGATCAGGTGGAATTCGCCGCCCGGCAGCAGCGCATCATGGGTCTTCTTCACCACCCATGCGATCTGCCAGCGCCCGTACATGGGCAGGTTCGACGCCATGACGGCGAGGTCGCAATCGGTCGGGAAATCGTCCTGGTTGAAGTCGCAGGGCACGGCCTCGATGCGGTCCGAAAGCCCGGCTTCGTCGATATAGCCGCGTGCGACCTCGCAAACGACCGGCAGGTCGAGCACCGCCGCCCGCAACTCCGGGTTCGCCTGGCAGGCCGCGATGCAATACGCCCCGGAGCCTCCGCCGATGTCCATCATCCGGGTCTTGCCGGAAAGGTCGGTCGTTCGCGCGAACAGCCGTCCCGCACCCGCGCCGACCGCCCGCGTCGCCTCGTGGTATCGGCGCGCTTCCTCTACCGTGATCCCGGAGACGGAAGCGTTCTCTTCCAGCGGCGGTCCGGCCCGGCGCAGATGCTCCGCCAGCCGGCCCCACTCGTTCCAGTCCGGCTTGGTGAAAAACATCCAGGACGCGGCGTAGTGGCGCGAGTCCGCGACCAGGAAACGCTCGACATCCGGCGCATTGACCAGCCTTTCGCCCTCGCGGTGGATCAGGCCGAGGCCGAGACAGGCGACAATGATCCGCTCACCGTTGGGCGGCTCCAGGCCGAGCGCGGCGGCGAGTTTCTCCTCCGTGTCGGCGCCGCGCGCGATCTCGGTGAAAAGGCCGAGCTCGACCGCAGCGAGCAGCGCCCCGCTTTCCCGATAGGCGCGGGCAAGGCGCTGCAGGCGGACCGTATCCGGCCGCGCGCCCTCAGCCATAGCTGGCGGACATGCCTTCCGAGGGGTCCATATGCGCGCCATAGGGCGGGATCGGATAGCGCAGCCCGACGCGCGAGAGCTTCTCCATGCCCTCGACGCCGCGCGCGAACTCTTCCGGCGGCATGGCGATCAACATCTCGTCGTCGGCCACGCCGCCATAGCGGCGCTCCGCATAGCAGGGAATCGAGATCGAGGTGTCGCCCGTCAGCAACGCCTTGCCCCAGCTGTCGGCGCAGGCGCTCTCGCCGGTGATCGACATGTCGTAACGCCGGTAGCGCTTCCATTGCAGGCCGTTGACAAACAGGATGATCTGGCCCGGCGTGCCATAGAACAGCACGATATCCGGCGGATCGAGGCGGCCGGAGCGCAGCGGCGAGACCACCGTGCCGATATACTTGCCGAAGGTCTGGCGCGGCATGTGCGCCTGGTGCTCGCGCGCCGCCTCGCGATCCGCGAACCACACGCCGTCCATATGCTCGCCCGAAAGCGTGCCCTCGTCCGGCAGGTCGATGCCCATGACGCCGCCGCAATTGGACTGCGGGCGCACATTCTCGGCCGTAATGCCGAGCGTGAAGCCGGCGATGCGGCTCTGTGTCACCAGCTGGCAGGTTGTATGGAAGCGCCCGGGCTTCGGGCGGCGCAGGCCCGGCACCGCCTCCATTTCCTCAAGGCTTTCATACTGTTTCATGCCGATCGGCAGGGTGCGGATCTTCAGCAGGTCCTGCAGCTTGACGGCGAGCGTGCGGAGTTCGGCGGCGCCGACGGCGGTTTCTTCGCTCATTGCGGGAGGGCTCCCCTTGCGGCGGTAGGCGCGCTCATCATAGCGTCTCGCAACCGATTCGCGAGGAAGGAACAACTCCCATGATCTTCGACCACCGCATCTATACCTGCCGCCCCGGCACGGTGCCCAAGGCGATGGCCCTCTACGAGGAACACGGCTATGCCGTGCAGACCCGCCATCTCGGAGAGCCGGTGCTCTACGGCAGTACCGAGACGGGGCCGATCAACACCTACATCCACGTCTGGGCCTATGAGGACGCGGGGGACCGCGCAAGAAAGCGGGCCGCGATGCAGGCCGACCCGGAATGGCAGGCCTATCTCGCCCGCTCCGGAGAGGCGGGCTATCTGCTCAGCCAGGAGAATCGCATTCTCGAAGCAGCGCCGTTCTTCAAGCTGAAGCGCTGAGGCGGACGCGCCGTTCCCTCTCCCAAGGAGCGGCGCCCCTCAGTTCAGAGGGCATACCTCCGTGTCCGGACGACCCCCGCCAATTCCGGTATCGCCTATTTCCCGATGCAGAACTCCCTGAAGATCGCATCGAGCAGGTCTTCGACATCGACGCGGCCGGTGACGCGGCCAAGCGCGCGGACGGCGAGGCGGAGGTCTTCGGCGGCGAGGTCGATCTGGGGCGCAGCGGCGAAGCGGTCGAGCGCCTCCACGGCGTCGCCGAGGGCCTGGACGTGGCGGGCGCGGAGTGCGCCGGGCGGGCCGGCGACCCGTGTGCGCATGGCCTCCACGACGGCGCTCCGCAGCGCCTCCAGCCCCTCTCCCGTTGTCGCCGAGACCGCGAGGCTTGGGCCGGGCGCGGCGCCAAGGTCGGCCTTGGTGCGGACGGCGAGGCCGGCCATCTCCGGCGGCGGCGGCGCGTCGGGGGCGGTCAGCAGCAGGCAGAGGTCGGCCGAGGCCGCCTCGGCGCGGCCCCGGCGCATGCCCTCCCGCTCCACCGGGTCGTCGCTTTCGTGGAGACCGGCCATGTCGATCAGCCGCACGAGATAGCCTTCCATGGAGAGCCGGGCTTCCAGCACGTCGCGCGTGGTGCCGGCGCCGGGCGAGACGATGGCGACCTCGCGCGCCGCGAGCGCGTTGAGCAGGCTCGACTTGCCGGCATTAGGCGCGCCCACCAGGGCCACCCGGAACCCGTCGCGGACGACCTCGCCGCGCGCGCCGGACGCCAGCGCCTCCGCCATTTCCGCCCGCGCCTCCGACACCGTGCGCGAGACCCCGGCCTCCAGCCCCTCCGGCAATTCCTCGTCGCTGAAGTCGATGGCGGCCTCGATATGGGCGAGCGCCTGCGCCAGCCGCTCCCGCCAACCGTCGAATCGCCGCGCGAGCCCGCCGCCGAGCGCATGGAGCGCCTGCCGACGCTGGCCCTCGGTCTCGGCGTCGATCAACTCGGCCAGCCCTTCGACTGCCGTCAGGTCCATGCGCCCGGCATCGAAGGCGCGGCGGGTGAACTCGCCGGGCTCGGCCGGGCGCAGGCCGTCCATGCGCATAAGGGCGGTCTGCACCGCGTCCATCACGACCGGCGCGCCGTGAAGGTGAAGTTCGGCCGCGTCCTCGCCGGTGAAGCTCGTCGGGCCGGGGAACCAGACCGCAAGGCCCCGGTCCAGAAGCTCGCCGTTTTCCGGGTCGCGGACGGCGCGCGGCACCGCCCGGCGCGGCTCCGGCAGCGGCCCGGCAACCGACTCCAGCGCCCTGCCCGCTTCCGGCCCCGACAGGCGCAGCACCGAGATGCCGGCCCGGCCGGGCGCCGTCGCCTCGGCGAAGATCGTGTCGGGCGGGTCCGTCAGGCGTCGGGGTCGAGCATGAGCCGGGAGACCCGGCCGCCGCCCTTCAGGTGGGTTTCGAGGATCTCGTCGATATCCGCCTCGTTCTCGTAGCGGTACCATATGCCCTCGGGATAGATGACCATGGTCGGCCCGAGCTCGCAGCGGTCGAGGCAGCCGGCGATGTTGATGCGCGTCTTGGGCAGCGACCTGGCCCGCGCCTTCATATAGGCGCGCAGCTTCTCCGATCCCTTCTCGCTGCAGCAGCCGCGCGGATGGCCGGGCGGACGGGTATTGGTGCAACAGAATACATGCGCGTCGTAATAGAGCGCGTCCGCCATGATTTCCTTCCTCGCGTCCGGGAAAGCGCCAGTTTACCCTCCGAACCCATGAGCGAAAACCTGCTTGGCCGCGAAACCAGCCCCTACCTGCTGCAGCATGCCGACAACCCCGTCCACTGGCGGCCCTGGGGGGCCGACGCGTTCGAGGAAGCGCGCCGGACCGGCAGGCCCGTCCTGCTCTCGGTCGGCTACGCGGCCTGCCACTGGTGCCATGTCATGGCGCATGAGAGCTTCGAGAACGAAGCCATTGCCGGGCTGATGAACGAGCTGTTCGTCAATGTGAAGGTGGACCGCGAGGAACGCCCGGATGTGGACGCCGTCTATCAGCATGCGCTCCAGGGCATGAGCGAACAGGGCGGCTGGCCGCTCACCATGTTCCTCAATGCCGACGGCGAACCGTTCTGGGGCGGCACCTATTTCCCGCCCGAGCCGCGCTGGGGCCGCGCCGGCTTCCCGCAGCTGCTGCGCTCGCTCTCGGAAGCCTGGCAGAAGCAGCCGGACGCCGTGGCGGAAAATATCGGCCGGCTCCGGAAGGCCGCAGAGCGGCTGGCCGAGCCCGCGCCCGGGGCCGGCATCGACGCGGACATGGATGCGCGCATCGCCATGCGGCTCGCCCGCGCGGTGGACCCGTTCTTCGGCGGCATCGACGGCGC
>MPNF01000293.1 GCA_002238885.1 Alphaproteobacteria bacterium bin95
CGGAGGACCATGAGCGGCTCCCGGGCCGGGGGGGGGGGGGGGGGCGCTCCGGCCCCGACATTCCGCCCGAATTCGGCGGCCCGGACGTGGATATCGTGACGCGCACCCTGCTTGCCATCGAGATGTCTCAGCACCGGGCGGGCCTCTATGCCCCCTGCTACAACGTGTTCGGCGGCGCGGGCCTGGCCCAGATGTTCGAGGCGAATGACGACCAGAAACAGCGCTTCCTCTTTCCGATGCTGCGCGGCGAGAAGAAGACATTCTTCGGCCTGACGGAGCCCTCGGGCGGCTCGGACCCGGCCCGCGCGATCCAGACCCGCGCCGTGCGCGACGGCGACGACTGGGTCATCGACGGTGCCAAGATGTTCATCTCCGGGGCTGACCGGGCGGATTTCGGCCTCGTCTTCGCCCGCACCGACCCGACAAAGGGGCGGGCCGGCGTCACCTGCTTCATCGTCGAGACCGACACGCCGGGCTTCCATGTGCGCCGCATCGTCCACACGCTGCGCGCGGCGCGCTACGCCACCGAGCTGCAATTCGAGGACATGCGGGTGCCGCACGCCAATGTGCTGGGCGAGGTCAATGGCGGTTTCGCCATCGCCAACGACCGTGTGTCGCGCCAGCGCATTCCGTACGCTGCGACCTGTATCGGCGTCGCGGTCAAGGCGCAGGAACTCGCCATCGAGTATGCCGGGCTGCGCGAGACTTTCGGCGATAAACTGGCGCACCGCCAGGGCATCCAGTGGATGATCGTCGAGAACGAGATTGACATCCGCCAGGCGCTCTGGATCACGCTGGCGGCCGCCGACAAGGCGCGGCGCGGCGAGCCCTTCCGCACCGACTCCGCGCTCGCCAAGATCGTGGCGACCGAGGCCTCGGGCCGGGTGGTGGACCGCGCGATGCAGATCCACGGCGGCTACGGCGTCACCAAGGACCTGCCGTTCGAGCGCTGGTACCGGGAAATGCGCATCCGCCGCATCGGCGAAGGCCCGAACGAGGTCCAGCGCCACATCGTCGCCCGCGACCTGTTCGGCAGTTCGCTGCGGTAGGCGCCGAGCGCCATGGCAGATTCCGGGAACCAGCCGGCGGGTCCGCTCGGCCGCTTCATGCGTGCCTTCTACCAAGCCCGGAGCGCGGCTGTCCGGGAAGGCGACCTCAGCCTGCTCGAGGGATTCGTCGCGCCAGATGTGCGCTGGAGCGAGCCGGAGGTGGGCGAGCATATGGGCGTTCTACGCGGCCGGGATGCTGTCATCGACATGATCCGGCGAGCGCTCGACGCCACCGGGGGCAGTTTCGACCTCGCGGTTGCAGGCACCGTCGAGAGCGCGACGCATGTGTCGGCACTGATCGACTGGTCGGCGGTCTCCGGCGGCCGGCGGATCGAGGGACGCGAGTTGGCTGTTTACGAGGTTCGCGACGGCCTCATTACTGCGGCCTGGTTCCACCCGGAAAATATCGGCGACGACCGGGCGTTCTGGGGAGAAGGCCGGGGGCCGGCAGAGCGTCAGAGGGCGAAGTAGCGCGCCAGCGCGGGGGGCATGTCGTCCGTGTCGATCTGGAAGAGCTCCAGCAGCACGCCGTCCGGGGCCTCGCACATGATGTAGCGCCACGACCCGAACTCGCGGATTCCGGAGCGGAACGGCACGCCGAGCGCCGTCAACCGGCGGTGGAGCGCCGGCAGGTCGTCGGTCTGGATGCCGACATGATGCACGGCCCCGCCCGGCGCCCTGCGCGGCGGCTGATCGTAAAGATGGAGGCGACCCCGCCCGACCTCCATGAACACGTTCCGCGCCCCGCCGAACTCGCCGTCGAAGGCGACCGCGCCGCTCAGCTTGTCCCGCCACCACGCGACCGTCGCATCGATATCGGCCGCAAAGAGATGCACGTGATGCAGGTGCGCGGCGTGCGATGGGCTATTCTCGGAGGGGTTGGCGTTCTTTGCGTTGGTCATCGCTCGTAGCGACCGGGTTTCAACCGGGAAAGTCGATACGCCATGCGGCTGCCGCGCTCCTCGCCATGGCCTCCTGGCGCGCCTCGATCGTCTCCGGCGTCCACTCCGTGTATTTGCGCGCGATGTCCCGAGTCGTCTGGAACCGGCTGTCCGCGAACGCCGCCCGTTTCACCTCGTAACCGGCATTGCCGGCATCGCGGTTCGGGCCCGCTTCCAGCAAGGCCATATTGCCGAGGCGCGATGTCTGCGCGTCCATATCTCCCTCGCTGAACCGGTCCCAGCCGTCTTCTGGATTCAGCGGGCAAATGTGCTCCAGGGTTATCCGGCTGTCCTCGAAGTCTAGCCTGTTGCCCGAGGCCTGTTGTTCCAGTTCGAACAGAATGTAGCGGAGGACCCGCTTGTTTCGCGTCTGTGCAACACCGATGGATTTTTCGCCGAAACTCAGCCGGAACCGCTCGTCGTCGGGATAAACCGGCCGCAAGCTGGCCGTGACTTGCCGCATCGAGGAATGTTCGCCTTTCGAAATTCTTTGGGCTTCTGCGTGGTAAATCCGCTCCTGCTCGTTTCCGTGCAGGCCGCCGATGACATTGTAGCGAAAGGAGATGACCACTACTGAGCGGAGCAGCCTCTCGAAGTCGGCATCTTCCAGAATCCGCCGGGCAGCCAGCAACAGGGGGAATGGCTGGCGGACACTGAACATGCGAAGGGTTCGGGCATGACGCTTCCACTCGGCAGGCCAATCGGAGCCGTCCGGCTGCGTCAGGGCCAGATAAGCGTCGATATCGGCTTCCAGTTCCTGCAAGAGCGAAAACGCATCCCTCCTATCCCGGACCTGGGCGCGGACAGTCTTGAAAAGGTCCGACAATCGGACGGTCTTTCTCCGGCTAATCCAGTGGACACGCAGGAAGTCGGGAAAGCTTTCTTCGCCGAGCCTTCCGACGATTCCGTTCCAGCGGCCTTCCAGCGTTTCGATCTCGCGCTCATGCTCACCCTGGCGATGCAGAAGCGAGAACAGATAGTTTTTCAGGAGGTCGGTCGCCGAAAGCCGCACGCCCCGCGCATTCAGCGTTTCGAACACCCGGTAAGCGTTCAATTCGTCGGTGACAGTGATGACGGTGAAAAGCAGTTTGTCGCTCATCCCGTCGATCAGTCGCACGACCGCTAAACCGGGGTCCTCCTCTTCCTCCAGATAGTCCCGAAAACGTCGGTCGAACCACTCGAACGCCTTGCGCATATCGTGTTCCGACCTTCTGAATCCTCGTCTGGGCAAGGGCGACACCAGCGGAACCAGATATGTCTGGAAATAGTCGTCATTGTTCCGGTTCAGCTTCAGCTTGGGTTGTGCAACCAGCGTCACCGGATCGAGATAACCGATATAGCCCTGCCGCAAACTCTCTAGCCTCATGCGGGTGTTTTCGGTATCCCGCCCCTTGTCCAGCATGGCCTGCAATTGCCGCAAGGCGGCCAGCACGAGAATGCTGAGCGTCGTCAGGCGTTGCTGCCCGTCAATGATGTCGAACCGCTTGCCGTCCTCCGATTGCAGGACGAGATAGCCCATATAGTGCGCCGGTTCCCCCTCCGGGCGCATGACCTCGCGAATATCGTGCCAGAGGTCGTCCCACTCTTCTTCGCCCCAGCTATAGTCGCGCTGGAACGGCGGCACCCGGTAGAGCAGACCGTTGCCCATCAACTGGCGCCAGGTGTTGTTGCCGGTATTGAAATTCGTAGCCATTCGCGTGCCGACTTGTCGAAAAGGCCGCTTCGGTTCGCCGCGAGCGTCCGCGGCGCGGAACTCGAAACACAGTAGGCGGGCCGTCCTGTCGCGGCAAGCTTCGCCCGAGAACCGAAGGCTCAGCCGGACTGGATTTGGGCGCCCGCGGCTTCGAGGCCCCATGCTGTCCAGCCGGGCGCATGTTCGCGGGAGAACAGTTCTATCCTGGACTGGGTGGGGAACATTGCCTCTATGTGCTGTCGGACTTCCGCCGGCTTTTCCGAGTGCGGGCCGCGCCCGGCGCTCACGAGCTGGCGGATATTCCGGGCCCCCCGGGGCTGCGGAATCCTGCCCCGCTTGAACACGAGGCAGAGCTCGCACTGGCTCAAGGTGTAGAAGCCGGGATTGGTCTTCTGCTTGTCCCACACGAACGCGACCGTGGCCCAGTTGAAGCCCCATGCCTTTCCGAGGTCGATGGCCTGGTCGAGATGCGGATTGGTGGCCCAGAGGAACAGCAGGCTGTTGGGCGCCGCGATGTTCGCGACCGGCAGCGACTTGAGGTCGTTCAGAGTGACGGTGGGATAGTGGCGGACCGCGCCGCCCGAATCGCCGGATCCGGGCCCTGCATGCTGCAATTGGCCCTTATAGTCCCAGGGCGGGTCGGCATAGACGATGTCGAAGACCCGTTTCGGTAGGTCCGGGAAAACCAATCGGGCGCTCTCCTCCTGGATGCCCGCCCGGCTCAGGCGAAGAAGGCCTCGACCGCCTGCGCCACCTCGGCGGGCCTGTCGAGCTCGGCGAGATGGCCGGCGCCGTCGATCGCTTGCAGCCGTGAGGGACCGCCGAGCTTTGCCGCGATCCGCTCGCCGTAAGAGCGCGGCAGGATGCGGTCCTCCGCACCCCAGAGCAGCAGGGCAGGGGCGCTCACGCGGCCGAGGCGCTTCTCCAGACCGCTATTGCCGAGCGGCCAGAAGACGCGCGCCGAAGCCTCCAGCGCGCGCGTCTGCTCGATCGGCCATTCGATGGAATTCGCGCCTTCGGGCGGGGCCTTGAGCGCGTTCCAGTTCTCCGGATCGGCGCAGAGCATCCCCGGCAATTCGGGCA
>MPNF01000294.1 GCA_002238885.1 Alphaproteobacteria bacterium bin95
CCGCTCGGGGTGCGCCGGGAAAACCTGTTCGAGCCGGCGGTCTATCCGAACGGCTGCCATGTCGCCGAGGTCGAAATCGATCCCGGGACGGGGGCCGTGCGTCTCGCACGCTACGCTGCCGTCGACGATGTGGGCCGGGCGGTCAACCCGATGATCGTCGAGGGCCAGACCCACGGCGCCGCCGCGCAGGGTATCGGCCAGGCGCTGCTGGAGGAGGTCGTCTGGGACGGAGCCGGCCAGCCGCTTGCAGGCTCCTTCATGGACTATGCGATGCCGCGCGCGGACGACCTGCCGGCTTTCGCGGTCGCCCTCCACGAAATTCCGTCGCCCACCAATGCGCTCGGCGTCAAGGCAGGCGGCGAGGGCGGTGCGGTGCCGGCGCCGGCTGCTGTCTTCAACGCCGTGGACGACGCGTTCGGCAGCGCGAATGCCCTCCCGATGCCGCTCGGCCGCCATTTTCGGCCTGCGCCCGCGAAGGACGAATGACCGGGGAGGACGATGTTGCATTTCGCGGTCGCGGGGCCGCACCCTTTCCCTCGTTTCGTGGGAGACCATCAACGCGTCGGCAATGCTACAAATGCCGGACGGGCGAACGGATCGTACCGGGCGCCTGCAACCGGAAAGGAGAGGCCGGACGTGTTTACCGACCGCATAGAGGAACGCTGGATCGCCGCGTTCGACACCGTCTTCGGCCTGTGCAAGGTCGAGAAGGGGGAGGAAGTCGCGATCCTTTCGGAAACCCAGTCGCGGCGGCTTAATGTCGAACTGGCCGAGCTTGCGCTGCTCCGGCGCGGCGCGCGGCCGTTCCACGTCACGGTCGTTTCCCCGCCGCAGACCGCCCCCGTGCCGGTGCGCTCGACCGGTTCGTCGGCCGCCCTGCAGGGGCTGGGCCCGGCGATCAGGGCGCTTGCCGCCAGCTCGCTCGTCGTCGACGTGACGGTGGAGGGGATGCTCCATGCGCCGGAGCTTCCTGAAATCATCTCGGAGGGCGCGCGGCTCCTGATGGTCAGCAATGAGCACCCGGATGCCCTGGAACGCCTGTTGCCCGACCCGGCGCTCACCGAGCGCGTCAAGGCGGCGGTCAAGCAGGTTCGGGCGGCGAAGGAGATGCGCGTGACCTCCGCCGCCGGCTCCGACCTCACCGTCGCGCTGGAGGGCGCGCCGAGCGCCGGGGTCTGGGGCTATTGCGACCGGCCGAAGACGGTCGCCCACTGGCCGGGCGGGATCGTCGTCGCTTTCCCCCCTGCCGGCTCCGTCCAGGGCCGGCTGGTGCTCGATACAGGCGACGTCAACCTGACCTTCAAGCGTTACCTGGAAGCGCCGGTGGCGCTCACCATCGAGGACGACTACGTCACCGCCATCGAGGGCGAGGGCACCGATGCCGAGCTCTTCCGGCGCTACTGGGCCGCCTGGGACGACCGTAACGCCTACGCCGCCTCGCATGTCGGATGGGGGCTGAACGAGGCGGCCCGCTACGAGGCGCTCGCCATGTATGACCAACGGGACTTCAACGGCACCGAAATCCGCGCGTTTGCCGGTAATTTCCTCTACTCGACCGGTGCTAACGAGTTCGCCAACCGCCACACGCTCGGACATTTCGACCTGCCGATGCGGAACTGCACGGTGAGTCTCGACGGGGTGAATGTCGTCGAGGCCGGCCGGCTGGTCGACGCCTGAACCAACGGGGGCATGACGCATGGCTTCCAGGACCGAGCGGCGCGATGCGCCGATGTTCGACCCCGACTATTACGGGCTCACCGACGAACAGGCGGCGCTCTGCACGGCGGCCCGGGAGCTCGGCGAGGACAGGTTTGCGGCGCGCGCCGAGGAGTGGGACCGCGACGCGATCTTCCCGATGGCGAACTACAAGGACCTCCACGAGTCGGGTCTGCTGGCGGTGTGCGTGCCGAAGGGGCACGGCGGGCACGGCGCCGACCTCAAGACGTATTCGCTGATGGCGGCGGAGATCGGCCGTTACTGCGGCTCGACGGCACTCACCTTCAACATGCATGTGAGCTCCTGCCTGTGGACAGGGGCGCTTGCCGACGACCTGCAGATGACCCGTGAGCAGCGGGGAGAGCACAACCGGCGGCGCGCGATCCACTACGCCCGGATCGTCGAGAAGGGGGCAATCTACGCCCAGCCGTTTTCCGAGGGCGGCGCGGCGGCCGCCGGGTTCCGGCCGTTCGGCACGCTGGCCGACCGGGTCGAGGACGGCTGGGTGATCAACGGCAAGAAGATCTTCGCCTCGCTCGCCGGCTCGGCAGACTATTACGGCGTGCTCTGCACCGAGAAGAAAGAGAATCTGAGCCGCCGCGACACGATGTATTTCGCCGTCCCCGCCGATGCCGAGGGTGTGAGCGTGGTCGGCGACTGGGACCCGCTCGGCATGCGCGGGACGGTCTCGCGCAACCTCCTGTTCGAAAACGTGTTCGTGCCGGACGACGCGGCGCTGATGCCGAAGGGGATCTATTTCAAGGCGGCGACCCGCTGGCCGCACATGTTCACCACGCTGACCCCGAGTTACATGGGGATCGCTCAGGCGGCCTACGATTTCACCGTCCGCTACCTGCGCGGCGAGGTGCCCGGCATGCCGCCGGTCAAGCGGCGCATGTACCCGACCAAGCAGCACGCCGTCGCGGAAATGCTGATCGCGCTGGAGCAGGCCAAGGCGCTCTGGTTCCAGATGCTCGGCGAGGCCCGCGCGAACCCGTCCAAGGCGTCGGTGCTCCGGGCCTACTGCACCCAGTACACGGTGATGGAGACGGCCAACGACCTCTGCCAGAAGGCGATCCGGACCTGCGGCGGGCAGTCGATGCTGAAGAGCCTGCCGCTGGAGCGGCTCTACCGGGACAGCCGCTGCGGATCGCTGATGCTGCCGTGGACGGCGGAGCTTTGCATCGACAAGCTCGGCCGCGAGGCCCTCTACGAGCGCGGCGAGGACGATGAATGAACGACCTGTCCGCGTGGGTCGAGAAGAACGCAGCATTCACTCCGTCGAAGACCGCGATCCGCTTCGAGGGCGAGGATATCGACTATGCCCGCTTCGCGGAGACGGTCCGGGGACATGCCCGGGCGCTGGAGACCGTGCATGGCGTCGGGCGCGGCGACCGGGTCGCGTTCCTCGGCTTCAACAGCCCGGCGATGCTGGCGCTTTTTTTCGCCTGCGCGCGGATCGGCGCGATGTTCTCGCCGCTCAACTGGCGCCTGGCGGTGCCGGAACTCGCCTATATCCTCGGCGACTCCGCGCCCCGGATCCTGGTCGCTGACGGTGACCACGCGGACCTCGCGCGCGAGGCGGCTGCGAATTGCCTGGATATCGCTATCGTTCCAGTGGACAGGATCGCCCGGGACGCGGAGGGGGCAGCGGGCGAAGACCTCGACCGCGGGGCCGGGCCGCAGACCCCCTGCCTGCTGGTTTACACCTCGGGCACAACGGGCCACCCCAAGGGCGCGGTGCTCGACCAGCAGGCGATCCAGGTCAACGCTCTCAACTGCATTCACTATGCCGGGCTGACCGACGCCGACCGCGTTCTGACAGTGCTGCCGATGTTCCATGTGGGCGGGCTCAACATCCTCACCTCGCCTGCCTTCTATGTCGGGGGGACGGTAATCCTGCACCGCCGATTCGAACCCGAGGCGACGCTGCGCGCGATCGTCGAGGAGCGCCCGACGCAGCTCGTCCTGGTCCCGGCGACAATCCAGGCGGCGATCGACCATCCGGATTGGGCGGATACGGACCTTTCCAGCCTCCGGATCCTTACCACCGGCTCCTCCATCGTGCCGCTGCATCTGATCGACGCGGTGCAGGCGCGCGGCATTCCCGTATGCCAGACCTACGGGCTGACGGAGACCGCTCCGGTCTCGATCTACCAGAAGCCCGGCGACGGCTTGCGCAAGCCCCGCTCGACCGGGAAATGCGGGCTCCACTGCGAGATGAAGATCGCCGACGACGACGGCAACGAAGTTCCGGTCGGCACCTCCGGCGAAATCCTGATCCGGGGGGGCAACGTCCTTCGCAACTACTGGAACAACGAGGAAGAGACGCGCCGCGCGCTCAAGGACGGCTGGTTCCATACCGGCGACGTGGCCTACCGCGACGAAGAGGGCGACGTGTTCGTCATCGACCGCAAGAAGGACATCGTGATCTCGGGCGGGGAGAACATCTACCCGGCGGAGATCGAGCAACTGGTCCATCGGATGGACGACATCGCGGATGTGGCGGTAGTGGGACGCGAGGACGCGAGGTGGGGCGAGGTGCCGGTAGCCGTGATCGTCCCCGCCCCGGGCGCGAGGATTGCGGCATCGGAGTTTCTCGCCCGCTTCGAGGGCCGGATCGCCCGCTTCAAGCACCCCAAGGACGTGCTGTTCCTCGACGCGCTCCCCAGGAACGCGATGGGCAAGACCCGCAAGCACGAGCTGAGGGAGAGGGTGAAGCGGCGTTAGGCACCCCGGTCCCTGATTGATGGGTTAGGCGTGCTTCGCCGTAAGCCTCGATGCATGACGGCATCTGCCGATGGCTGCCGTGGGCGGACAGTATTCAGGACCCCTTCCTCCCGGCCCGATGGCGCCGGACGCCGCGCCGCCCTTACCAGGGCAGCGAGCGGCCTTGCCAGTCCAGGAAGGTTCCGGACTGACTGTCGGTGAGCCGGTCCGCGATACGGCGCATGCCGCGGGCGCTTTCCTGCGGCGAAACCGGAGCGCTCCGCCCGCCCATGTCCGTGGCGACGTGGCCCGGATGGAGAATAGCGACCCGCACCCGGT
>MPNF01000295.1 GCA_002238885.1 Alphaproteobacteria bacterium bin95
GATCTATGATCGACATCGGGCCGGATTTGTCGCGCGTAGCCCTGTACGCCCGTTATTCCTCGCCGATGCAAAGTCCGAAATCGATTCCCGACCAGCTCCGCGACTGCCACCGTCTCATCGCAAACCTTGGCGGCCAGGTCGCCGCCGAATACACCGATGCCAAGCACACAGGCAAAATCGCCGCTTTCCGCACGGGCCTCCAAGCCCTTCTCACCGACTGCCGCCGTGGCCGCTACACCGCAATTTGCGCCGAATCCCTCGACCGCATCAGCCGCAACCGAACCCACCTCAGCCAGATCTACGACGAGCTCGAGTACTACGGCATCCCGGTGCTCACCATCCAGGACGGCGGCCGCGTCGATGATGTACATGTCGCTCTCAAGGCAACCATGAACGCCATATGGATGAAGGATCTTGCCGCCAAGACAAGACGCGGACAGCGCGGCATAATCGAGGCCGGTCGCCAGATCGGCACCCCCGCCTACGGCTATCGCCTTGCCAACGTGATCGAAAACGGACAAATCATTCGCGGAATAAGGGAAATCGATCCCGAAACCGGCCCTATCGTCCAGAAAATATTCGAACTCTATACGAGTGGCATGTCAGGCCGCGCGCTCGCCCACTACCTAAATGAAGAAGGTATCCCGCCTCCACGCCGCGCCCGGCAGTGGACGTACAACGTCCTGATAGGCTTCAACGCGCGCAGCACGATTCTCTCGAACTGGATCTACAAGGGCCTCCTCGTCTACGGGGCGACCGAGAGGGTGCTGAATCCCGTTACCGGCAGGTACAAGTTCCGCCCCCGCCCCCAGGACAAATGGGACATCACCGAGGTCCCCGAGCTGCGCCTCGTCGACGACGAGACCTGGGACGCGGCCCAGGAACAAATGCTGGCGACTTCCCGACCCCGCAAGCATTTCCACAAGCAAGGACTGCTGCACGAAGGTCACTATCCCCTCACCCCCCTCCTGCGCTGCTCCCGGTGCAAGGGCCCGGTCCGTACCATCGCGCCCGATCGATGGGCCTGTCAGGACAGCCGGGCCAGAGGGCGCTGCCGGGCCAGCACCTTCATCCTGCGCGATGTCGACCGCCTGTCGGCACAACAGCTCACCGGATGGATCCGGCGCCGGAAGGAGTGGGCCCCGATCGTCCAGCAAGCCCGGGACCAGGCCGCCCATGCCCGCCTGCGCATCGACGCCGCGCTCGCCGAGCGCCGCCCGAAGGTCCAGCGCCTCCTGGCCGCCCTTACGGCCGGGGCCCGCGCGGGCCGCCGCCCGAAGGTCCAGCGCCTCGTGGCCGCCATTACGGCCGGGACCGATACCCGCGAAATGAGGAACGCACTCGTCAGGCTGGAGAACGAGATTGCCGAGCTCGAAACCCGGCTGGACCGGCTTCTTGCGCCCCCGCCCATAAAGGCCGACGCTGCCGCGATCCGCCCGCTCCTCCTCCAATATGCGCACCGGCTACAGGTCGAAATCGAAACCGGGCGCCCGGAAATCCGCCTGCCGGCCACCATAAAGCTCGCCGGGCTTCTGGCCCACATCGACATGTCTGCCGGTCCGACCCCGGGAAGAGCACGGCTGCGCATACAGCCGGACATAGTTTCCCTTGTACGCTTCGCCACACAAATGGACGTCAACGCCTAGCGAGACAGCCGCCTGTTTGGCCGACTTCAATCCGACAATGCCTCCCTGAGCGCCTTTCCGGCCCGAAACTTCACCCTCTTCCCCGCCGGCACCACGACCATTTCCTGCGTTCTCGGGTTCCTCGCCCGGCTCTCCGCATGTTCGACCACCCGAAACGTCCCGAGACCCCGCATAAGTACGCCGCCATGCTCGACGAGTGTCTCGCGTTGCGCATCGAGGACCACGGTCACGAAACCCATCGCCGACTCCTGCGACACCGCCAGCTTCCGGGCCACGCGTTCCGCCACTTGTTTCTTGCTCGCCAACATGACCAGCTCCTATTTTCGATGAACCGTAGCGGTGCATACTGGCACACATCTACGCTGTCCATAAACGTGCCCCAGGGGATCGCTGTGCACTTTTGTCTTTCAATTGTATTCGTGCCCTAAAATGTGCCGTTTTCTCGCAGATATTCTCGCTTTCCTACCCTCAACCGACTATACTTTCTTCGTTAGTTTCCGCCGGAAGGAGGGAAGCTTTGAGCCGCTGCAAACACCCCTCGGCCAAGCTCGTTTTCGAGGGCTTTTGCGAACCCGCCCCGACTGGCGTTTTCCCGTTCGCGGCCCGGCCGTTTCCGAGGATACAGATTTTTCAGTGCCCGTATTGCCACGCAGTGCAGGCGCACATAATCCAGGACGGCCGCGCAGAAGTGCGCGCCTGGTCCCGACATCCGCTCGCCCTGTCCGGCGACGATAGCGGAGCGGAGCTTGCGACCGGCCTTTTCCCGCCTCCCCCGGTGCCCGCCGGCGCAACCATCCTCCCGGTCCTCGCGACTTCGCGGCGTAGCAACCACGCTCTCCAGTCCACCTGACCCGAGCTATCCCGATGACAGAACTGCAATCCCTGCCTCCTGCCTACGACAGCCAGTTCTGGCGCATACGCGCGCGCCTTCTGAAGCGCGCGAACGGCAGACCGCTGTCAGAGGTCGCAATGCACGAAGCCAGGCTGTCGCTCGAACGCGCAACCCAATGGAGCAATACCGACCAGGAAGCCAGCGCCGCCGGCGAACGCCGCCGGGCCGAACGGCTGCGCCTCCTCGCCCAATTCGAAACCGAAACCCCGCCCAGGCGCGCCTCCCTCCTGCGGTTGCGAGCAAAGGAACTTCTCCGCCATGGCCAGACCGAAACGGCTGCTACCCTTGCATCCGAAGCCGACGCCATCCTCGGCGGGTATCTGGAGAAGCTGAGCACCGAGGCGCTCCAGATACAGAACGCATCGAACGTCCTTCAATTCGCACTGGCTTCGCTCGCTGAAGACCCCGCGGGCCCCCACGCCAAACGACTGCGGAAGCTCGCCGCGAGCGCCAGACGAACCATCGCCGGCGCCGTCAATGCCGCGCAATCACTCCCGGCTGCCTGATGCCTTACCTGGGCTTATCAACATCCAGCACCCAACCTTAACATTCGTGCATTAACAGGTCCCGCCCCCGGGACAACAGCAATTGCGCAGTTGGGAGGGCAGCCTGCATGCAGTCCACTGAAATGTGGGTCTCACGCGGCCGCCCAGTCCTCTCCGATCTCTTCCCGGTACATCGTCGCCGCCCTGTCCCTCATAGCCTCCAACTCGGCAATCCTCGCCTCCAGCTTCTCCGAGGCCGCCGGCCCTTCGACGCTCCCGCGTTCACCCGCAGCAGCGCGCGCCTGTTCGTCGAACATCTTCGCCATGTCGTTCAGAACGGGTCCGCGGTCCCCCGCGAGCGGCGAGCCCTTCGGCGCGATCCCCTCGACGAGTACATTGACCATTTCCTCCGGAGACAGCGGTTCTTCGCCCCCATCCGCCTTGCCATTCAGCTTATCCAACTCCATCGCCAGCTCCCTCCGGCCGAACCGCTATCATTAGACTCGTCGCCGCGCTCCCTCGTCAACGATACGCCCGAAAAACCGCAAATCGGTCGAGATTCTTGACACTTAAATTTCCATCGACTCCGATGCCTGCCCAGAGGAAACGTCATCCGGAGCATGCGCCATGGCCGGCCCCTTCGACACATCCGACAGCGACCTGGACGACATTCACATCGAGACCGGGCCGGCTTTCGAACTCTCCGGCCGTTACAGCATGGACGAGCTGGCCTCGTTCGAGGATCCGGACAATCCCGACCTCGACGCCGGCGAAGTCCGCGAAGCCGGCGCCAGCACGGCCCACATCATGGAGCAGGCCCGCCTCTACGGCGCCACTCCCGGTCCCGACGACCCCGACACCCGCGAGCTCTACGATCCCGAGGACGCTCACGACGCCATCGACCAGGTGATGGACCTCATCGCCACCCGGATCGCGCCCGACGGCTCCCCCCTGGAGCCAGACCGTTCCCAGCTCATGTGGGGCATCGTCCACGTCCTGAACGCCCAGGCCGAACGCCTCTTCCGCGCGGCGTCCAAACTCGGCCCCGAGATACGCGACCTGCAGAAGGCGCAAGACGGCAACGAGGTGACGTCCCTCCAGCTGCAGCGCGCGACGGAACGCGGCTGGGACCTGCAGGGAAGGGCGGAGGCGTTCGAAAGCCTGCGCAACACGGCCGCGGCCGGCTACCAGGACCACACCGGCCAGATCTGGCGCGTCCGCGAGCCGCGCGCATCCACGACCAGCCGGACCGAACAGCACGAATCGCCCCGCCTGGCGATGAAGGACTACACCCGGGCCCGGAACTACCTGGCGCGTACCGAAGGCACCCGCGTCGCGATCGTCTCCGGCCTGAAGCCCGGGCGCGCGCTCGTATGGGCCACGCTCGACCGCCTCTACAAGCAGCACCCCGACCTCGTCATCCTTCACGGCGCCAACAGCCGCGGCGCCGACGCGATCGCCAGGGAATGGGCTGCCGCTAATGACGTGCCCATGAAGGCCGTCGCTCCCGACTACAAGAACAACCAGGGCGACGCCGCCCTGAAGGAGAGAAACGACCGTATCGCGGCCGAGAAGCCGGACGGCCTCGTCGTCTTCCCGGGCGCCGGACGCGGCGTTCCCGCCGACCTCGTGCGCAAGATCGGCGACGCCGGCATTCCCGCCACGCGGATCGAGAACACGGCCCAGCTCGCGGACGCCTCGAAGCCGCTA
>MPNF01000296.1 GCA_002238885.1 Alphaproteobacteria bacterium bin95
GGCCGGCAAGCCGCGCCACAGCGGCCATCAGCACGATATAGGGCGCGAGGCCCTGCTTGATGCCGAAGCTGCCGCCGGAATCGGGCGGGGTGCGCAGGCGCAGCCGGTTGGCCGGCACGCCGAGCGCCGCCGCCATCACCGGATGCAGCGCAAACGGCCCCTGGAAGGGCGCCGTCACCTCGAAGGCGTCGGCGTCCGGGTCGTATGCGGCGATGAGGCCGAAACACTCGATGGGCGTGACGGCGCTGCGCGGATAGCTGACCTCGATGGCGAGGCAATGGTCGGCGGCGGCAAACGCGCCTTCCGGGTCGCCGTATGAAAAGCGCCGCCGGTTTGCGAGGTTCGTTCCAGCAGCCTCGTGGAGTAGCGGCGCCCCTTCCTCCAACGCTGCGGAGGGCGAGACGACAGCCGGCAGGGGCTCGTACTCGACCTCCGCCAGCTCCAGCGCGTCCTCGGCCCGGTAGCGGTCCTCCGCCAGTACGACGGCGACGGGCTCGCCGACATAGCGGACCTTATCGGTCGCGACCGGAAAATGGCGCATGGGCGTGCGCAGCGCCGCGATGAACGGCTTGAGGCCGGCTGCGATCTCTTGTCCCGTGAACAGACGCACGCCTTCCGGTGCGGTTATGCGCCCGAGCCGCGCATGGGCATGCGGCGAGCGCAGGATGGCGGCATGGAGTGTGCGCGCCGGCACAGGCAGGTCGTCGATGAACCGCCCCCGCCCGCGCAACAGCGCCCGGTCCTCGACCCGCTCGCCGCCCGTCACCCTGTAACCCGTCCCGACATTGCCGTTCCTACTTAGGACGGCGTCGGCAAGCGGTAAAGCGTCCGCCCGAGCCCGGTTACGCAGTGCCCCCATCCTTCTCCCGGAGCATGCGCTCGGCGAGGCGGCGGGCGTCTTCGCGGGTCTCTACGATGTGCTCTTCGGGGATGCTTCTCAGGCAGTGGAGCGAGTTCAGGGTTTGCGCGGCGGCTCCGTGGAGGCCCGCCACGATGCAGGAGGTCCCCGCCGCTTCCCCGATGTCGATCAGCTGTTCGATGACCATGGCGGCGCTGTCGTCGATATAGGCGGCGCCGGAGAAGTCGAAGATCACGATCTCATGGTCGCGGATTTCCGGGCCGATGGCGTCCGCCAGCTTGTGCGACGAGGCGACGGTGAGGCTGCCCCGGAGTGCCACGAGACCGGCCCGCGCGGCAAACGCGCTCTCCTCTTCCTCCCCGTGCGGGCCGAGAAGGGTCCGGTCGAGCAGCGGCGTCGAGACCACGCTGTCGAGCTCAAGGCGCTCCAATTGCCGCGCATGGACCATGCCGCCTGCGATGAGGCCGATGGCGACGGCGGTGACCAGGTCGACGAAGACCGTCAGCGCGAGGACCGTCAGCATGACGATCAGATGCTCGCGCCGCAGATGACGGGCGCGGGCAATAAGCCGCCAGTCCACGATGTCCCAGCCGACCTTGATCAGCACGGCGGCAAGCGCCGCCAGCGGTATCGGCTCCACGAGGCGCCCGAAACCCAGCAGCAGAGCCAGAAGAAGCCCGGCGCGCAACACACCCGAGACGGGCGTCGCGCCGCCGGCGCGGATGTTGGTTGCGGTCCCCGGTGCGGAGCCGGCGCCGGGCAGTGCGCCGAACAGCCCGGCGACCGTGTTCGCGATGCCCTGTCCGACCAGTTCGCGGTTCGGATTGTGGCGCGTGCCGGTCATCGAATCGGCGATCATGGCCGTCAGCAGGCTGTCCACGGAGTTGAGCAGCGCGAGGATCAGGGCCGGCTGCAGCAGGTCGAGCAGCAGGGCCGGCGAGAGAAGCGGAATCTGGAGTTCCGGCAGGCCGGCGGGAATCGGGCCGATGACCGGCGCCGAGTCCAGCCAGAGCGCGCCGAGGAGCGTGCCGGCGACGAGCGCCGCCAGCAGGCCGGGCGCGAACCGCTCCAGCCTCTTCGGCCAGAAGAAGGCCGTCGCCAGCGTTACGACGGCGATGGCAAGGGCATCGGGATTGAGGCCGCGCAGAGCCGAGGGAAGCGCGGCGACGGCCTCTACCGCTTCGCCGGGGACGGTCGAGGCCCCGAGGGCGGGCAGCATCTGGACCAGCACGATGATGATGCCGATGCCCGACATGAAGCCGGAAACGACCACATAGGGCGTGTAGGCGGCGAAACGGCCGAGCCTGGATATGCCGAGAAGTATCTGCACCAGCCCGGAGAGGACGACCACGGTCAGGGCCTCGGCGAGGTTGGACGTATGGCTGGTGATGATGACCGCCATGATGATTGTCGTCGGCGCGGTGGGGCCCGAAATCTGCGTCCGGGTGCCGCCGAACACCGATGCGAAGAAGCCGACGGCGATGGCGCCGTGCAGGCCCGCCGCCGCTCCCATGCCGGAGGCGATGCCGAAACCGAGCGCCACGGGCAGTGCCACCACGGTCGAGGTGATGCCCCCGAACAGGTCGCCGCGGAAAGTCTCGAGATCGTATTTCATGAAGGCAAGGTTAGCCGGTGCCGCGCCGCCCGCAATCCGCTATTGTCGGCGGCGAAGGCCAATGGAGGAGACGAACCCGATGCCAGACACCAGTTCCCAGCTTCGCAAGCTCGCCCACGCCACCGCCGAGTCGGCGCCGCTCGTCGCCGGACGGCGCGATTTCTTCAAATATCGCGATCTCGGCGTCACCGAGGCGAGCCTCGGCAGCATGCGCGCCCAGACCATGACCGCGGTCCGCGGCATGACCGAGCCGACCGGCTGGCACTATCACGAGTGCGAGGGCCAGTTCGTCTATGCGCTCAAGGGCTGGGTGGACCTGGAATTCGAGACCGGCGAGACGCTCCGGATCAAGGAGGGCGAGTCGCTGTTCATCCCCGGCGGGCTGAAGCACAACGAGACAGCGACCTCGGACGACCTCGAAATCCTGGAGCTGTCCATTCCGGCGGAGATGGGCACCGTCCCCTGCGACCCGCCGGCCTGACGACCCGGTCCGTCGGCTAAGCGCGCAAGCGCGAGAGCCCGTCTTCCGGCATCCGGCCCCTGTTCTTCTCGGCGAGGAGGGGCCGGACCAGTTCCGCGAAACCGGTCGCGGCGGCGGCGTGCGGAAAGCCGGACAGACAGAAGGAGTGGCATCCGGCGTCGATGAAGGCCTGGAGCTGATCGGCGCACTGCTCCGGATTGCCGACGACCGCGATGCCGGCGCCGGCCCGGACCCTGGTGATGCCGGTCCAAAGGTTCGGCCCGATCATCTCGCCATGCTCGTGCGCCAGTTCCTGCACGCGCCGGTTCGCTGCCGAATTGAAGGTGTTGTCGATAATTTCCTGGCGGTTCGCATCGGTGCCGTGCGCAACCAGCCTGCGGGCCGCCGTCCAGGCCTCGTCTTCCGACTCGCGGCACATGATCTGCAGGCGCATGCCGAATCCGATCTCGTCCCCGCGCCCGAACTCCGCTGCGCGCCGGCGGATATCGACGATGTTTTCGGCGATCCGCTCCGGCGTGTCGCCCCAGAACAGGTGGACATCCGAGTGCCGGGCGGAAATATCGGCGGCCTGCGGCGACCCGCCGCCGAGATAGAAGCGGGGATGGGGTTTCTGGTAAATCTCCGGAATGATCGAGCAGTTCTTGAGGGTGTGGAACCTGCCGTCGAAGTCGATGGGGCCTGACGCCGCCCAGAGCCGTTTCATGATGGCGACTTCTTCCCCCATCAGGGCGTAGCGTTCCTCCTTGCTGTAGCGGATGCCGTCGGCCTCGAAGTCCGTTTCCGCCTGCCCCGCTATCAGGTTTATTGCGAGGCGCCCGCCGGTCATCCGGTCGAAGGTCGCCAGCATCTTGGCCAGGAGCACCGGATTGACATAGCCGGGCTTGGCCGCGACCAGCGGTTTGATCGTCTTCGTCTTGCCGGCGAGGAAGGCGGCAATGACATAGGCTTCCCAGCAGATGTTGACGACCGGGATCAGGATGTATTCGAACCCGGCATCCTCCGCCGCCCGGATGATCCGCTCCATCATTTCCGGCGACGGAGCGATCTCGGACTCCGGATCGCGGAAGGCCGTCGTGTCGCCGTTCGTTGGCAGGTACCAGCCGAATTCGAGCTGCCGCATATGCCTGTCTCCCCGACAGGCAATCTAGCATGGATTTCCCGGCTCCGGTCCCACGATCCGCCGACGGTCGTTGTCGCGAGCGTCATGGCGGACACGCGCCGGCGGTTCCGGCCCGGCCGGGCGCACACGCCGGACTTGCCTTCCTGCCCGCCGGAGTCCTATCCGGTATTTCCCGATGCCCTTCCGGGGAGGCGCGCCCGATGGACAAGCAGACCGACTTGATTGGAAACTGGAGTTTCCCTACCCCGATCCGTTTCGGCGCCGGGCGCATAGGCGAGCTCCCCCAGGCCTGCCTCGAACTCGGCATCCGCCGGCCTCTCCTGGTCACGGACCCGGGACTCGCGGCGCTGCCCATGGTGCGCGATGCGGTGGAGTCCTGCGTGCAGGCGGGACTCGCATGCGCGGTCTTCTCCAATGTGCGCGCGAACCCGGTCGAGGCCAATGTCCATGAAGGCGTGAGGACGCTCCGGGATGGGGACCATGACGGAATCGTCGCCTTCGGCGGCGGCAGCGCCCTGGATGCCGGGAAGGCGATCGGCTTCATGGCGGCTCAATCGCGGCCCATCTGGGACTTCGAGGACCGAGAGGACTGGTGGACCCGGGCCGACGAGGACGGCATGGCGCCGGTGGTCGCGGTTCCCACGACGTCGGGCA
>MPNF01000297.1 GCA_002238885.1 Alphaproteobacteria bacterium bin95
TACTCGGCCCGCCGGCGGTCGCGGTGCTCGTTTTCGAAGTTCTGTTGAACGGGACCTCGATGTTCAACCACGGCAATGTGCGGCTGCCGGCCCGGCTGGACCGCGCGCTGCGCTGGATCGTCGTGACGCCCGACATGCACCGTGTGCACCATTCCGACGCCCCGGCCGAGACCAACAGCAATTTCGGCTTCAACCTGCCCTGGTGGGACCGCCTGTTCGGCACCTACCGGGCGCAGCCGGGTCTCGGGCACGAGCGCATGACGATCGGCCTCGACACGTTCCGGGAGCGCCGGGAGCTTCACCTGCACAGGATGCTGACGCAGCCCCTGCGGCGCGGTGCGGGAGACTATGCGATCAACCGCCGCGGCGGGCCCGGCTGACACGGAGTGTCCCGGCAGCTGGCCGTCGAACGCGTGAAGCAGGCCGAACGACGTTTCGGTAGCCTTGCCGCCGCCGTCTTCCGGGATGTATTGCAGACATCCCGCACAGGGTTTGCGGAACGGGGGGGGTTCCGGATGAATAACGGGAGCTATGGGCAGCTGGAGCGTCGTTTTGCGCGCATCGCCGACCTCAATGCGGCTGCGCGAACGGTGCGCTGGTATTCGTTGACCTACGGGCCGCCCGGCGGCGAGGCCTCACGGGGGCATCAGCTGGCCACTCTCGGCGGGCTCGCGCACGAGCTGCTGATCGCGCCGGAGGCGGCCGAGGCGCTGGCGACCGCTGAAACGGAAGAGCCCTGGCAGGCGGCCAATCTGCGGGAAATGCGCCGCCAGCACAGGGCTGCCGTCGCTGTGCCGGCGGAGCTGGTGGAAGCGAAGGCGCGGGCCGTCTCGAGGGCGCAGGCAGTGTGGCACGCGGCACGGCCTCAAGGGGATTTCGCGGCTTTCCTGCCGGCACTCCGCGAAGTGGTGGAGCGCACCCGGGAGGAAGCGCAGATCAAGGGCGAGGCGCGGGGTCTTGCGCCCTACGATGCGCTGCTCGACATCTACGACCCGGGCCGGCGCAACGAAGACGTCACGGCCATGTTCGAGGAACTGGAAGCGGTCCTGCCAGGCGCGATCGACAGGGTCCGGGGCGGGCCGAAGCCCCCGGGGCCGGAGGGGCCGCGGGACGGGCTCGAGCGACTCGCCCGGCGGATGATGGCCATGCTGGGACTCGAAGAGCGGCATGTGCGGCTAGACGAGTCAGCGCACCCGTTTTCGACGGGTGAGCGCGACGATGTGCGTATCACCACCCGTTATTCGGGGCCGCCGGGGGAAGCCCTGATGGGGGTGCTGCACGAGAGTGGGCACGCGCTCTATACTCGTGGCCTGCCCGGGGACTGGGCCCGGCAGCCTGTCGGCCGGAACCGGGGGATGACGGCGCATGAAAGCCAGTCGCTGTCGATCGAGATGCAGGCCTGCCGTTCGCGGGCCTTCGCTGTCCACTATGCGCGCCTGCTGGAAGAGGAGTTCGGTGCGGAAGGCGCGTGGGAGCAGGAGAGGCTCTACGGCGTGCTTACGCATGTCGAGCCGGGGCTGATCCGGGTCGAGGCCGACGAAGTGAGCTATCCGCTACATATCGCGGTCCGCCACCGCTGCGAAACCGCGTTGATTTCGGGCGAGCTCGATCCGGGGGACCTGCCCGACGCCTTCGACGATGCCGTCGAGTCTCTCCTCGGCATCCGCCCGCCGGGTCCCCGCGAAGGCTGCATGCAGGATATCCACTGGTCGGGCGGCTCTTTCGGATATTTCCCGACATATACGCTCGGCGCGCTCATGGCCGCGCAACTCGCGGAAGCCATGCGGGCGGCATTGCCCGGCCTCGACCAGGAAATCGAGCAAGGCAATTTCAAGCCCCTGGTGGGCTGGCTCAGGGAAAAAGTGCACAGCCGGGGTTGCTTCGATGCCTCCTCGGACGGCCTCGTCGAGCAGGCGACGGGGCGACCGCTCAACACCGGCGCCTTCCTCCGCCACGTCAGAGAGCGCTATTTGCGCTGACCTCCACCCGCCACCGCAACGGTTTCCGTCCAGGGCGGAAAGGCGATAGATTACGGTAGTCCGGCGGTCTGCCGTCATACCGGGGAGGTTTCACGACATGAAGAAAACCGCGCTAGCGCTGGCGGCTGCCGCCGCGCTGTTGGCATCGCCGTCGCACGGCGACGACAAGGTGAAGATCGGCTTCGTCACCACGCTCACCACGCCTGCGGGCGTTATCGGGCGCGACATGGTCGATGCCGTCAATCTCGCCATGCAGGACATCGGCGGCAAGATGGGCGGCCTTGAGGTCGAGCTTATCATCGAGGACGACGGCTTCAAGCCAGAGACCGGCAAGCAGAAGACCGACAAGCTGGTCAAGCAGGACGATGTGCACTTCGTCTCCGGGTTCATCTGGTCGCATGTGCTGCTCGCCTCGCGCAAGTCGGCGCTGGACGGCGGCAAATTCCTCATCAGCTCCAATGCCGGCCCCTCGCAGATCGCCGGCAAACTCTGCCATGAGAACTTCTTCTCCACCTCCTGGCAGAACGACCAGACGCCGATGGCGATGGGCGAGGTGCTGAACCAGCAGGGCGTGAAGTCTCTCTATGTGATGGCGCCCAACTACGCCGCCGGCAAGAACATGGTCGCCGGCGTCGAGCGCACCTTCAAGGGCGAGATCCTCGGCAAGGACATGACCAAGTGGGGCAAGGACGCCCAGCTCGATTTCTCCGCCGAGCTTGCCAAGGCCAAGGCCTCCGGCGCGGACGGGATCTTCGTGTTCTATCCCGGCAAGGCCGGCGGCGCCTTCATCAAGCAGTACCAGCAGGCCGGCCTGCAGGGCGAAATTGCGCTCTACACGGTGTTCACCGTCGACTCGATCGCGCTCCCGAACCTCCAGAAGGCCGGTATGTCGGGCGTGCTTGGCTCGCTCAACACGCAGTTCTGGGGTCCCGACCTCGACACGCCGCAGAACAAGCAGTTCGTCTCCGGCTTCAAGAAGGCCTATGGGCGCTATCCGTCCTTCTACGCCGCGCAGTCCTACGACACGATCTTCCTCATCAAGAGCGCTGTCGAAGCCGTCGGCGGGAACCTGGACGACATGGACGGCATGCGCGCCGCCATGGCGAAGGCCGACTTTCCCTCCGTGCGCGGGCCCTTCCGCTACGGCAACAACCACTTCCCGATCCAGAACTTCTATCTGAGGAAAGTGGTGGAGGATGCGGACGGCGTGTGGACGACGACGGTGGTCGATACGGTGCTGAAGGACCACCAGGACGTTTACGCAACCGACTGCAAGATGTAGCGAAGGAGGCGGCCCGCACATGGATGCGGGTCTTGTCGCTGCGCAACTGCTGAACGGGCTTCAGCTCGGAGTGCTGCTGTTTCTGCTCGCTTCCGGGCTGACGCTCATTTTCGGCATCATGGACTTCGTCAATCTGGCGCATGGCTCGCTCTACATGGTGGGCGCCTATTTCTGCGCCGAACTGACGGATGCGACGGGCTCCTTCCTGCTGGCGGTTGCGCTGGCGCTGCCGGCCACTGCCCTCGTGGGCGCGGCGGTCGAACTGCTGGTCGTGCGCCGGCTCTACCGCCGCGACCATCTCGACCATGTGCTGGCGACTTTCGGGCTGATCCTGTGCTTCGACGCGCTGGTGCAGATCCTCTGGGGTCCCGAGGGCATGGCCATCCGCCTGCCGGCCTGGGCGGACGGGCAGCAGCATCTGCCGGGCGGGCTGGTGTTCCCGACCTACCGGCTGCTGATAATCGGGGCCGGGCTTGCGGTGGCCGCCGGGCTCTATGTGCTGGTGGTGAAGACGAAGCTCGGCATGCGCATCCGCGCGGGTGCTTCCAACCCGGCCATGGCAGGCGCGCTCGGCATTGATATCGGCCTCCTGTTCACGCTGGTCTTTGCGCTGGGCGCGGTCATGGCGGGCCTTGCCGGCATGATGATCGCCCCGATCACCGAAGCGTCGATCGGCATGGGCAACGAGATCATCATCACGGCGTTTGTGGTCGTCATCGTGGGCGGCATCGGGTCGATCCGGGGCGCGTTCGTCGCCGCCCTGTTGATCGGGACGATCGACACCATGGGCCGGTCCTTCCTCGATATGGGCCTCAAGCTGCTGATGAGCGCGCAGGCGGCCGAGACGTCCGCGCCTGCGCTGTCGGCGATGCTGATCTACATCCTTATGGCGTCCGTGCTGGCTTTCCGTCCGCAGGGCCTGTTTCCACCGAAATCGCGATGAGCCGGACGGTCGGCTGGCTCCTTCTGGCGGCGCTCGCAGCCGGGCCGCCGCTGGCGCTGGCAGCCGGCCAGCCCTTCTATGTCGATATCCTGACGCGCCTCGTCTGCCTGGCCGCGGCCGCCACCTCGCTGAACCTCATCCTGGGCCATGGCGGCATGATCAGCTTCGGCCATGCGGCCTATATCGGCATCGGCGCCTATGCCGTCGGGATTCCGGCCTATTACGAAATCTACGACGGCTGGCTGCATCTCTTGATCGCGGTCGCCTGTTCCGCCCTGTTCGCGCTCGCCACCGGAGCGATCGCGCTGCGCACGCGCGGGGTCTATTTCATCATGATCACGATGGCGTTCGCCCAGATGGTGTTCTTCGCCGTGGTCAGCATCGAGGAATACGGAGGCGATGACGGCCTCGTGATCGACATCCGCTCGGAGTTCCCGCTGGTCGATCTGGAGGACGGGCTCACCCTCTATTATGTCTGCTTCGCCGTCCTGATCGGCACACTGTATGCGGTGCACCGGCTA
>MPNF01000298.1 GCA_002238885.1 Alphaproteobacteria bacterium bin95
GCCGCGCCATCCTGCTAGGGTGCCGGCCTCGGAACAAGTCGGATCACGAAAGGCGCGTCTTCCATGAAGGTCGGCATTCTCTTCACCTCGCACCCGGACCCGAAGTCCGAGCCCTATCCGCATCAGGCCATTCACGAGCGGACCACGCGCGAGATTCTCGAAGCCGAGGAACTGGGCTTCGACAGCGTGTGGATCGCCGAGCACCATTTCTCGAACAAGTACGGCATCCTGCCGGACCCGTTCAGCTATCTCTCCTATCTGGCTGCGAAGACTACGAGAATCCACTTGGGCGCAGCCGTCATGGTCGTTCCGCTGCACCATCCCATGCGCATCGTCGAGAATGCGGCCTTCGTCGATATCCTGAGCAACGGCCGCTTCCAGCTCGGCCTCGGCTCCGGCTACCGCCCCTACGAGTTCGAGGGCCTCGGCATCAGCTACGAGGAGCGGCGCGAAATCCAGGCCGAGGCGATCCCGCTGATCCTCGACGGCTTCCACAAGAAGCGGGTGAACGCCGACGGCAAGTATTTCAGGTTCGAGATGGACGACAGCTACGAGATCTTTCCGCAGCCGGTGCAGCAGCCGCACCCGCCCTTCTACATGGGGGCCGGCACGGAAGGCTCGATCCGCATGGCGGCGCGGAACGGCTTCGGCCTCATGCAGTCCTCGCTGCCCTCGGCTGCCACGATCGGCGAGCATATCGCGGTCTATCGCGAGCACATGGCGGAAGCGCCGGCCCCGCTCAATGCCAACCCGGCATTCGGCGAGGTGGACGTGGTGCGCATGACCTATGTCGCGCCGACCGACGCAAAGGCGCGCGAGCAGAGCGAGGCCGGCATCACCCACCACATGAAGACCTTCCTCAGCGGCGCGGTCGGACGGTATCTGGGCGACGTCACCGAAAAGGCCGACGAGAGCCAGTTCGCCTATGAGCATCTGGTGAAGGACACCATCCTGCACGGCTCGCCGGACACCGTGCTGCGCAAGATCGAGGCGTTCCGCGATGTCGGCACGACCTCGCTGATGATCCACTATCCGCCCTATTACGGCGTGGAGCAGACGCTCGACATGTTGCGGCTGTTTGCCGCCGAGGTGTTGCCGGAACTGAAGCGGATGGAAACGGGGACCGCGCCGCTGCGCGCCGCCGAGTAGACCGCCGGTGGCCTGGGGGGAGATCACCGAAGAGCGGCTGGCGGAAGCGGCCGCGCTGATCGGCCAGCCCTTGCGCCGCTCCCGGCTGCAGTGGATCGAGACGGCGACGCGCGACGCGATCCGCCATTTCGCCTGGGGTGTGGGCGACAACAATCCTCTCTGGCTGGACGAGGATTACGCCGCAAGGTCGCCCGCCGGCGGCATCGTCGCGCCGCCCTGCATCCTCTATGCCGTGGACATGACCATCGTTGCGCCCAAGCTCTCCGGCGTGCAGTGGATCTATGCGGGGACCGAATTCACCTGGTTCGACCGCATCCGCCTCGACACCCGCTTCGAAGTCGAGGCGCGCCTTGTGCGGCAGGAGACAAAGTCGGGCCGGCGCTTCGCCAGGTGGGTGCTGCAGACCGGCGAGGTGGAGTATCGCGACAGCAGCAATGGCCTGGTTGTCGCAAAGGCGGTCGGGCAGGTCGCCCGCACACCGCGCGGCGAGCAGCTGAAGGCAGAGCGGGGCAGCGAGGTGACGAGCGCAGCCGCCCACCGCTACACGCCGGAGGAACTCGACGAGATCGAACGCGAAGTCCTCGCTGAAAACCGCCGGGGGGCCGAGCCGCTGTTCTGGGAGGATGTTTCGGTCGGCGACTCGGTGCCTCCGGCCGTCAAGGGGCCGCTCACCATCACCGATATCGTGGCGTGGTATTCGGCGACGCAGGGCGCGATGCCCTATGGCGGGGCGCATGGCGATGCGGTGCGCTACCGCCGACGCCATGACGACTACCACATCAATCCGGAGACCGGCGCCA
This sequence comes from Alphaproteobacteria bacterium bin95, assembly GCA_002238885.1. Classification (GTDB taxonomy): domain Bacteria; phylum Pseudomonadota; class Alphaproteobacteria; order Bin95; family Bin95; genus Bin95. The sequence continues at coordinate 1,950 of MPNF01000298.1, forward strand.
AGGACGCTGCCGGCCGCGGTCATCTCGAAGCCGCCACCGGCCGCGATGTCGGCATGGGCGGGGCTTACGATGTCGGGCCGCAGCGTATCGCCTGGGCACAGCACATGCTGACCGACTGGATCGGCGACCACGGCTTCCTGCACCGGCTGAGCGTCTCCGTGCGCCGCCCCAACCTCGTGGGCGACACGATCTGGTGGCGGGGCAGGGTGACGGACAAGCGGGAGGCCGGCGGCGCCATGCTGGTCGATCTCGATGTCGAGGCACGGAACCAGATGGACGCCGTCTCGGCCTTCGGGACAGCGATCGTTGCACTGCCTTCCCGGCAGAAGGGGCCGGTGCCCCTGCCGCTATCGTGAAGGAAATGCGCCGGCTGCCGATAGGAAGCGTCCCGGCTTCCTTCGAGGGCGAGGGGCGCGCCGGCGCCTATGCCGAAGAGTGGCTCGCCATGGCCGGCGCAGAAATTGCGCCGGGCGGTCCGCCGATCCGACTTTGGGATTTCCAGGTCGGCATGGAAGGAAGCGGCGCGGACGCCTCGGCCGTTTCCGGGCCGGCTGCCGCCATCGGCCATGCGGACGGTCCGTGTGTGCCTCTGCCGGCGGACATGCCGGAGAAGTGGTGCGGCCTCGTCGGCGCGATCCTTGCACTCGCCGAAGCCTGGCGGGGAATAGAAGGACGCTCGCCCGAATACGATGTCTCGGCGGCGGACATCATGCGCGCCTTCGCGCTCCAGAACTCCGGCACGCCGGAGGAGCGGCGGCGCCTTTGGAAGCGCAACGGGCGCATTTGCGTCGAGCATGGCCTCATCTTTCCGATGGGATTCTTCGCTTGCCGGGACGGCCATGTCGCGCTGCTCGGGCGCTCCCGGCGCGATTGGCGGCGAATCGCGGCGGCGCTGGGCGACCCTGAATGGACACAGCGGCCGGGCTACGACAATCCGTTTACGCTAGCAAAGGACAGTGCAGAGGCAGACGCGCTGCTGGAGGAAACGCTCGCGGACAAGACACGGGACGACCTTCTGGCGCGGGGCCTGGAGGAAGGCGCGGTCATCGCCCCGGTTTACAGCTACGACGAGGCGCAGGCCCGCGGCGTGTTCCGGCCGGGCTTCGAGGAGCCGGCCATGCCGTTTCTGGCGGAGCCGCCGGGCGATAGGGCGGCTGTTGGCGGGCAGAAGCGGGGCGGCCCCTCCGGACCGCTGGAAGGACTCGTCTGCATCGAACTCTGCTGGATCTGGTCGGGGCCGATGGTCGGGCAGCTGCTTGCCGATCTCGGCGCGGAGGTCATCAAGGTCGAGTCGCCCGACCGCTTCGACCTCTACCGCACGCGGGGTCTGGAACATCTGAGGGGCGAGATGGACGAGCAGCTACGGCTCGAAAGCTCCCTCTATTTCCACAGCCTGAACCGCAACAAGACAGGGCTCTCGCTCAATCTCAAGTCGGAGGAGGGCAGGGCGCGGCTGCTTGAAATCGTCGCGCGGGCCGACCTGCTGATCGAGAACTTCACCGTCGGGACGATGGACCGCATGGGCCTCGGCCGGGAAGTGCTGGCGGGCGCCAATCCAGGCTTGGTCTCTCTCTCAATGAGTGGGCCGGGCAAGGGCTCGGCGGTGGAGCGGCTGCGTTCCTACGGGCTGGTGCTAAGTGCGCTCGGCGGCGCCGAGATACTTATTCGCGACAATGCAGGAGCCTTCATCGGTTCGCCTACCTTTTCGATCAGCGACCCGAACGCGGCCTGCTTCGGAGCGCTGGCGGCGCTTGCCGCGCTGGTCGCCCGGGACCGGGACGGGCAGGGCCGAACGCTCGACCTCTCGCAGATCGAGGCGGCCGCCGCGCTCGCAGCAACGCCGGCCGTCGGCCCGTCGCGGCCGATGACGGTGCCGGTGGTGGAGCTCGACGACAGCGATGCCTCGCCGGCCTTCGCGGACTGCTCCGGCTGGATCGAGGCTTGTCATCCCGCTACCGGGTCGGAACGCCTGGTGGCCGCTCCCTGGCGGGGGGACGGCAGGCGGCCGCCGCGCCGCGCCCCCCCGCCGCCCGCCCCCCCCCCCCCGCCCCCCCCCCCCCCCCCCGCCATTCCGCAAACCCGCACCGATGCTCGACCGAGGAGCCGAGAGATGATCCGCATCATGGGCAAGACGCCGCATGCGACCACTTTGCGCGACCTGGTGACGGTGCGGGCTGCGCTCGGCGACAAGCCGCTGCTGATCTGCCGGGACGAGGTGCTGACCTATTCGGACGCCGACCGGCTCTCGAACCGTGTGGCCAATGCCCTGCTGGAACGCGGCCTGGCCAAGGGCGATGTCGTGGCGACCTTCATGTACAACTCGCTGGCGCAGGCGATCATCTGGTTCGCCTGCGCCAAGATCGGCGCGGTCTATGCAGCGCTCAATGTCTCGCTGGCCCGCGACGACCTTGCCTACAGCCTGAACGACACCGGCGCCAAACTGCTGGTCGCGGATGACGAGTTGGTGGATGTCTGCGAAGCGGCGGCAGGCAGTTTTTCGGCGCCGCCGCCGGTGCTGGTCCACGGCGCGCCTTGCGCGGGATATGGCGCGTGGGAGGAACTCCTGACGGGTTCGGAGGCGCTTCCCGAGGCGGAGGTCGGGCCGACCGACCCCGCGGCCATCGTCTATACCGGCGGCAGCACATCCATGCCGAAAGGCGTGCTCGTCTCCCACCTCTATTACATCGGCGCTGCCATTCGCTATGCGGAGATCGCCGAAGCCGGCCCCGACGACGTGCATT
>MPNF01000299.1 GCA_002238885.1 Alphaproteobacteria bacterium bin95
CCTGGACCGCGCCGCCGTCGCGCCGCCGCCCCTTGCCGCCGATCGCGGGACCGCTGCCGGAGCGGATCGGGGCAGTGCTGGGCGACCGGCTCTACATTCCGCGCGCCGGCCTGCCGCCGGGCCTGGTTGACCGTCTCGTGCGCCTCGCGGCGTTCCGGAACCCGGCCTTCTACAGCGCCCAGGCGATGCGCCGCTCGACCTGGGGCATTCCGCGCATCATCGCCTGCGCCGAACTTCTTGCGCATCACATCGCCCTGCCGCGCGGCTGCCGGGAGGAAATTGAGACGCTGCTGGAGGACCACGGCATCGGACTCGACATTCGCGACGAGCGCAATCCGGGCCGCGCGGTGGAAACCGCTTTCCTCGGCAAGCTGGGCGCCGGGCAAAAGACCGCCGCCGACGCGCTGCTCGCGCACGAGACCGGCGTGCTCGCGGCCGCGACCGGCTTCGGCAAGACGGTGGTCGCGGCCTCCGTCATTGCCGCGCGCGGGGCCAATACCCTCGTGCTGGTTCACCGCCGCCAGCTGATGGACCAGTGGCTCGCCCGTCTCGGAGCATTCCTCGACCTGCCCGCCTCCGCCATCGGACGAATCGGCGGCGGCATGCGCCAGCCGGGCGGCATCGTCGATGTCGGGGTGATCCAGAGCCTGGTGCGCAGGGGCGAGGTCGACGACCTGGTCGCCGGTTACGGCCATCTCGTGGTCGACGAATGCCACCATCTCCCCGCGGTCAGCTTCGAGGCGGTGGCGAGCCGTGCAAAGGCGAAATACGTGCTCGGGCTGTCTGCCACCGTGACCCGCCGGGACGGGCATCATCCGATCGTGTTCATGCAGTGCGGCCCCGTGCGGTTCCGCACCCACGCGAAGGCGGAGGCGCGGCGGCGCCCGTTCCGGCACCGCGCGCTGCTGCACGGGACGGCCTTCCGGATGCCGGAGGACGCCTCCGGGGAGCGCCCCGCGATCCAGCGGCTCTACGGGCTGCTGGCGGCGGACGGGGCGCGCAACGACATGATCCTCGACGACGTGCTGGCGGCGCTGGAGGCCGGGCGCTCGCCCATGGTGCTTACCGAACGCCGGGACCATGCCGAATATCTCGCGGACCGGCTGGAGGGCTTCGTCCGAAATGTCGTGCTGCTTCGGGGCGGGCTCGGCGCGCGCCGGCGCCGCGAGACCGCGGAACGGCTCGACGCCATCCCGGACGGGGAGGAACGGGTGCTGGTCGCCATCGGACGCTATGTCGGCGAGGGGTTCGACGATGCCCGCCTCGACACCCTGTTCCTGGCGATGCCGGTCTCCTGGAAGGGCACGCTCGCGCAGTATGCCGGCCGGCTTCACCGTCTGCATCCGGCGAAGCGCGAGGTCGTCGTCCACGACTATGTCGACGGCGAGGTGCCCGCATTGCGGCGGATGAGCGAAAAGCGCATCCGGGGCTATCGCGGCCTCGGCTATGCGGTGGAGGACGGCGGCGGGCTCGATCTCTGAAATCGCCATATCCGCCCCGGCGGGCCCGGGAAATGCCTCGGGGTAGCGGTACCCGGCGCGCGGTTCGGGCTCGCGGCCATCCCGCGGCGATGGCGGCGCCTGATGGCCGAATTCAGGGCTGGACGCACGCCAATGGAAATTTGTGCCGACCGGTTGGCGGCGCCCGCCGGTCGCGGCACCGTTACCGGTGTTCTGACGGGAGAGACGCCTGGCGGCTCGAAATGTTGGATGAAATCAACGGCGCACTTTGGGAAAATGCGGCAACTCAAGCGGAGCTCAAGGAAAGGATCGGCCCCATGGCGACCATCGACCGGCAGTTGCAGTCCATTGGACACCGATGCTTCGTCAACTGTTACGAAACCGCCAGGTAGCGCAGGGAGAAGTTTGGAATCGCCGATTTGCTGCGCTGCGATCCGGAGCTCCGGAGGACCAGCCCGAAGGCGCAGGTGATACGGAGGGAATCATGAGTGGACAGGGAGTTCGCGGAGTGAGAGGAGAGTTTCAGAAGATTGTGGCAACTCTTATGCGAACCTTGCTGGAGGAACATCCCACACTTCTGGGCAGAAAAGAGATCGAAAGCCTGTTGGATGCGGAGTACTGCAAGGATGTGCTCGGCCTGAGCCTCTCGAACCACGCGCTCCTGCGTCATCGAAACCAGGGACGCATGGTTCAGGGTCACTCCCGGTACTGGGCGCATGTGTACGCTGGCGAGTTCCATGTCTGCTCGCAGTGGTGGAAGGATCATCACCAGGCCAACGCCCGTGCCCTGAAGAGGTTCGTGTCCGCGCTCGCGCGGAGGAGGCCGGAGCACCCGGGTTCCCGTGCGCTCTTGCGATACGTCGAGGCTCTCGACCGCTACGCTGCCGACGGCGAAGCAGTTTCGACTGATGCTTCATCGAAGCAATTTTCACAAATGCGTCGGCCACGAAGCGCATTGCCGGACGATTTGAGACTGATTGAACTGAAATACGGTTGGAACTGCGAGTCCTGTGGTACCTGGCTGCCAATCGGCCGTCAGGCTTACTGGTCACCGAAGGCGCGCGGCAGGGCTTGGTGTCTGACGTGTCCCACCCGAGAGAACTCGATCATGCCGAATCGCGACGTTCGGGATGCGGGCGGCGGCGAAGCGGACTCGACTGAAGCGCCGCAAGCACCTGAGCAACGGTTGCAAGTGAGGGGAACCCGACAACCGGCAGCGGACTGCTCACAGGGCCGGACGACCCGACAGAACCCGCTGTCCGCAGGCCTGCTCATCATTGTGGTCCTGTTGCTGGTAGCGGTCATGATAGCCGCGCTCGGATGAGATGCCGGTTGCCGGACATTTGCGGGCCGACTGGCGTTCCCGGCTTGAGGCGCTCGGCATCGATCCCGCGATCTGTCTTCGGGAGGGTTCGCCATGCGCTGTTCCGGGAGTTCGGCGGTATGCCGGAAGCGCGGAGATTGCGTTGTTCGGAAGCGGACCGAGCCCGGTGAAGCGCCGCTGCAATGCCTGTCGCTCGACTACAACGACTATCCGAAACATCTTTCGGCATTTCGCCTCCCTCGTAGATAAAGCCCTGGGTCAGACCCGGATTGGGCCGTGGGCAATTTCCGGTGGAGCGGGCCGGTGTACGGTATGGTGCACGGTATGGTGCGCGTTGCCGATTTCCTGGATTACCGCCGCCGTCGCATTGATGAACTCGTCGAAAAACGAACCGCGATGGACAACGAGCAAGACTGATTTGCATCGGGAAATTTGCGAACACAAGCAACGGCGGATAGCCATTCGTTGATCCATGATCCTTGATTCGCAGCCTCCGAGGTCGACATTCGACCGAAGTCCCGGTTTCGAACTTCTTGATCCTTTGCCGCAGGCTGCAGAGCGAAGATGGTTGAGTCTATCGCCAGCAGCGTTCGCGGTCTTTCTCGATGAGTTTCTGTCGGACGCGGGCGATCTTGTGCGTCGGTCCCTGGTAGGCTTCCTGGTAGGCTTGGTCTCGCACTTCCGCGGCCGCGTCCAACAGGCCTGCCCGTGCTGCGCCTACCTCGCTAAAGACATCCTCGGCCATGTTCAAGGCCGGGACAATCGCGCCCCCATAGACCATCAGCGCGTTTGTGGAGGCCATGCCTTCCATTTTGTCTTGGACGGTCAGAGGTTCCCTCTTGGTAGGCCCGGCGTCGCGATAAACGGCGGCTGCAGCATTCAAGGCAGCCTTGAGAGCCTCGTCCACAGCGTTCATGGCCCGCTCGGTGGAGGGGCCGGCATCGAGGAAAGCGAACCGGTAAACGGATGATGCCGCCCTGTAGGCAGCCACCTTCGCATCTCTGTAAGCAACCGTATTGGTTGCTGGTTGCAGGTCGTGAAGAAGGGTCATGAGGAAAGGTTCGGGTGATGCGAGAACAGCCGTCGCATGTTTCACAGCAGGCACCAGCCGAGGCGCAAGGGCATTGCGATCGGTCACGGCATCTGCGGCTTCAACGGCGGCTTCATGGGCAATATCCGCTTCCATGTAGGGGAGGCAGGTATCTTCCGCCTGCGATGCAGCGGGCATGACGGTGATCGCCAAGGTAACGAAGACTGTCAGAAAGCGTGTCATGTCGGTTCCCAGGTCCATTGGAGTTGCGCCCTGCGGTGGCCAGCGCGTCAGAACTGGCCGGTAGGCTGGCGGTCTCGCGGACGCCGTCATCACGGTCCCGGGACAGGACCTTCAGGAGAATGGCATTCGCTGTATCGAATCGGCGTTTGCCGGATCGTCAGCTTTCGCGAGGCTCCACAATTACGCGCCCGCGGCCGCGCCGAACGATATATCCGCCGCGCCGGATGGAGAGCTTGCCTTCCCGGACCAAGCCCCATAACGCATCGCGGATAACCTCCGCGTTCGCGTCGGCCTCCGGCTCCTGGACCCTTTCGTCGAGCCACCTGGAAAACGCCTCGTCGGCGATGGCCGGTCCTATGGATTTGCGGAGTGCGTTGAGCACTGCGTGTTCATTCTACCCATGTCGGGGCAGATTGCACCGTTCATTATCCATGGCATGCGCATTTCAGACGACGGCTGCGCCTTAAGTGCATGGAGTATCGTGCAGACGGGCCTGTCGCCTGTGTCGAGGTCCATCCAGGAGAGATCATCAAGCTCCCGGCCTGGATGCTTGACCCGGTGGCCTGCACGGGCATGGGGATGGGCGAACCTCAAGCTTCTCTGAGCGCTCTTGTGGCCCTGCACGAC
>MPNF01000300.1 GCA_002238885.1 Alphaproteobacteria bacterium bin95
ACCATCGCCAAGGAACTCCCAGTCCGACCGAGGCTCGACAAAAATCGACACCACCCGAAATCATCCATAACAAACTGATCTCAAACCACTTTTCTCCAAAATCCCGCAACTCAACCGGACACTAGTGATATGACCTATCCAATCGCATCATTTGGAGGGGGCTCACGAGTAGTGGCCCTGTGAGACATGCTGCAATTTCACGCTAGTCACTTTGTGACAATGCTCAATTCTCTTGATGTACTGGAGGGTCAATTTAGGCAGTCCGATTTGCCGGTTAACGTTGACGAAATGCTCGATTTTTATAAGGGTCAATTGATGGCACTTAAGATTTTGTTGGGGCAAATAAATCTCACTGTATCTGCAAGTCACGCGGAACGAATGAAAATTATTATCGAAAATCGTAATCCTAAAACTCCAGCAGTAATCATCAAAATTATCAATGAATATTCGGAAGAACTACGGCGAAGAATTGCGGATGAATTAGACGGACGCGTGTTCTACTATATTTCCGACAACGTCAATCTGATGTCAGATTTACGTCCATTCGGAGACCTTGTCGACGATGCGTTCCCCTCTGCTCGGTATGATGTTGTAGAGGCTGGACGTTGCCTCGCCCTTAGACGCTCGACCGCTTGTGTCTTTCATTTGATGTGCGCTTTAGAGGTTCCCTTGGCAAGTCTTTCTGCGGCGTTGGAAATTCGCCTAGATCGCGAAACTTGGGGGATAATACTTGAAAAAATAAAGAATGAAATCCTTCGACGTTCAACGAGACCGTCAAGTGAAAATTGGAAAGACAAAGATGAGCCATTTTTTACCCAAGCTGCCATACATTTCCAAATGGTAAAAGACGGATGGCGAAACCACACGATGCATGGAAGGGAGAAATTTACCGAAGAGAGAGCCGAAGAAATTTACGAAAGCGTCCGATCCTTCATGCGCCACCTGAGCGAACGTCTTTCGGAAGAGGGGCTATCTTCTTGAGAGCGCTCGGCAAGGCTTCCGGGCTCTTGCTCGCGCTTCGGCTTGCCTGCCGGTCCGGGGCCGGTGCCATGCGGGCCAGGGTCGCGCTTGTCATCTGGCGCGTCGCTCGCCTATGCCGTCGCGGCCTCGCCCGCGTCCAGCAGGCCGATCATGTCGGCTTCAATGTTCCGCGCTTCGGTCCCTGCCGCCAGGGCGGCGCATTCCTCGCGCAACAGCGTCACCTTTGCCGCGGCCGCGGCAACCCGGAACGGTAGCAGCGCCTCGCGCCCGCATGGCAGGCCCGCCGCCCGCCGCCGGGTCCGTTCCTCCCGAAGGCGAGTGACGGCCGCCGCGAACGCCTCCCGGCGGACCGCAACCCGCCCCGCGCCTTCCGCGTCTATTCGGGCGGTCCGCGCCGCCATGAAGTCAAGAAACTGCCCGGCGGTCGGCTTCGCCAGTTCAAAACGGCCATGGTCCGTTTTGCGCTTCGGCAAGCTATCGAGCGCCGCCCGCGGCCCGCCCAATTCGTCAATGCGTTCGGCGTCCAGCCCGGACCGCGCCAGCTGCATCATGCGGCGCGCCGTCCGTTCGGGAACGCCCGCCCGCGCCAGAAGGGCTTGCCACTCGCCATGCCGACATTCCGCCTTCGCTTCGATCAAGAGCCGTCCGCCGTCGAGATAGACCGCCGCCGCCTCGCGCCGAAGCCGGGCGACGGCGCGGGACCGCTCGCCTATGCGTTCGGCAAGGTCCGCCAGCCGGTTTGAAAGGGCGGGGGCGGTCATTGCAGGCCAACCGGCGCGACGGGATGCAGGCGAGGCGGAAGCGCCGCGCGCGTCGTCTCTGTCTTCATGGGAATCTCCCGGCCCGGAAGCCCTCCGGGCGCAGTACGCCTAGCCCAAGCCCTCCCCCCCGCACCGGGGAAGGCCCTCGCCTGCTTCCTCCATCCTTTACCGACCGCGCCGTATCGAGGCGCTACACGCTCCCCCCGGCCGGAGTCGGACCGGCCGCAAGTGGGGTTATGGGCTTTGGTCGTATATCGCCGAAGCGGGCAAGGCCGCCTGCCGGCGCGCGCGGGCTTCACGCGGGACAGTCATCGCGGGGTTTGGCACGGAATCACCCTGCAAACCGTTGACGAATATCGAAGCGCAAGGCACAAAGGTTGTGCTGGAAGTGCCTTGGGGCCGGGAGAATCGCCAAACGACTCCCGGCCCTTTTTCGTGCCCCTGCGAGCGCCGCCGCACCGGGCGATCCTGCCGCCCGGCGAGCGTCCGATAACCGTAGCTACCGGAAACGCTGGCATGGGGTCTCGCATCGGCTCAAGCAGCCGCCGCCGGCTTATTGGCGCGCGACAGCGAGTCCATCCATCCTTGAATTTCGGACTCCCGCCAGCGCACGGCCCGCCCGCCAGCGCGCAAGGGTTCGGGAAACTCGCCTTTCTTCCGCAAGCGGTGGATCGTCACGCGCGCCAGGCCGGTGCGCTCGATTACCTCGCCGATGCGAAGCAGCCTATCGTTGGCCATGATGTTGTCCCTTCCGTTGCTGTAGCGCCCGGAAGGTATCGAGGAATTCAGCGACGCGCCGTTCCTGAATTCAGCCGTCAATTTTGGAACGCGACCCGATCAAATATCGCCGGCCCCGTTTCACCATCCTGGAAGCCGCGCTCTTGGACATGGCATTGCCGGGGCTGTTGCGGTCCTTGTCCTTGTCGAGATAGGCCCCGAGCTCCTCGTACGACGGCTTTGAAGGCCCATGGTAAGCCGTCGCAGCCGCCAATTCCTCCAACGGGTCGCCCCTCTCGCCCTTCTTGCGGTTGGGCTTGGTCCGCCGCTCCAGCGCAACCTCCCATACCCATGCGTCAAGCGCCGGCGGGACCGGCTCGCCCGCGTCGCGCAGCGCGCCCGCGAACGCCCGCAAATCCTCAAAAGCCCACGGGTCCGTTTCCGCCTTGGCGAGCCGGTGGGCCAGCGCCGCCGCGCGCTCGCGCTCGGTCGGCCCTATGCGCGCCAGCGGAATGCGAACGGCCCACCAATGCTCCAGGGCGCGCTCAAAGGGAGTGAAGCCCACGGCCCGGCCCGCCTATGCGCGCCGCTCCCGAAACGGGATAACCTCGCCGGCCTCGCCGGTCAGATACCGCCCCCATGCGTCCATGACGCCAACCCGCCGCGCCAGCAAATCGGACCGGGCATATGCGGCTTCGGTCCGGTTGGCGACAACATGGGCAAGGCAGGCTTCGGCGACCTCGCGCGCGACTCCGGTTTCGCCTGCCCAGTCGCGGAAGCTGCTACGGAAGCCGTGCGGAACGGCCTCGATACCGTTTTCCCGAAGCAGCTTCGACATGGTGGAATCGCTAAGGGTCCGGCCCGTCTGCGACGGGAACACAAGCGCGCTCCCGTCCGCCATGTCGGCCGCTTCCTGCAACGCCGCCAGCGCCAAATCGTTCAGCGGGAAGACATGATCGCGCTTCGCCTTCATGCGCGATGCAGGGACGCGCCATTCCCGCGCCTCTAGGTCAATTTCGGACCATACCGCGCCCCGCGCTTCGATAGAGCGGCAGGCGGTACCAATCACGAATTGCAGGCAGGCTTTCGTTGCCCACCATGCGCGCTTGCTCGCCTTCATCTTGTCGAGCGCCGCCGCTACCTCGCCATGCGGCAAAGCCTTGTGATGCTTGGCGACGCGGGCCGGCTTCGGAAGCGCGGCGGTCACGGTGTCGGCTGGATTGTCCTGCCGATGCCCTTGCGAGATTGCCCACTTGAAGCAGGCGGAAAGCATGAAGCGGACGCGCCGCGCGGTTTCGTGCTTGTCCTGCCAGATAGGAAGCAACACGGCCATAACATCGGCGACGGTCACGCGGTCAACCCGCAAGCGCCCCAGGCGCGGCATGGCATAGCAATCCAGCCGGGAGCGCCAGATAGCTTCCTGCCGCCCGCCGTCTTTCCATGAAAGCCGCTGGACTTCGATAGCCGCCTCCACCGCCTCAGCGAAAGTCGGAAGCGTCGGCCGCTGGCGCAAGGAAGCCGGATCGCCGCCGCGCCTCGCCAGCCGGCGATACTCGAAAGCGGTTTCGCGGGCTTCGGCCAGGCCGACATAGGGCGGGCTACCCAAGCCGAGATCGCAACGCTTGCCCGCGACAGTTCCGCGCCAAATCCACTGCCGCGAGCCGGATGGCATGACGCGAAGGCGCAAGCCGTGATCGTCGCCATAGATGCCGGGCGGGGCGGACGCGCTCTTGATGAAAGCGACGGTCAATCGCTTCTTTGCCATGTCGTGTTCCTCGCCGTGTCCCTCAGTCAGAAGACACTACATGAAACACTAGGGAACGACAAGCGCCCCTAACACACTGTAATAAAGCTATTTTCGGTTTGGTGGAAACATTACGAAACTGCTCGAAACTGTCCCTCGGTGGCCTCAGCGGCCACCAACATAATCGGCTAGAATGGGAGCAGAGAACAGGTGGCCTTCGGGGCCGCCTTTTCGATTCCGTGACTCCGTAGGGCGAAGGAACCGGTGAACTATGCCGGAAACGGGTAAGAAACATGTACCCCGCACAGGTGAACCCCGTGACCACGCATGACAAAACACGACATTTCCGGTAGCTGCGCTGCATGTCCCCGCTCGTGCTTGCCTCCGCTTCGCCCCGCCGGCTCGAG
>MPNF01000301.1 GCA_002238885.1 Alphaproteobacteria bacterium bin95
CCCTTCGCCCGCCTCCGCGGCAGTCCCGGCGCCTTTCCCGGTCCGGAACCCGACGACACGGCGCTGATCCTGTTTACTTCAGGCACGACCGCCATGCCGAAAGGCGCGCAGCTCACTCATCGCGGCATCGTGGAGAACATGCGAGCCATCGGCGAGCGAATGCGGCTCGAACCGCAGGACCGGGTGTGGCTCGCGATCAACCTCTTCTGGAGCTTCGCTGCGGCCAACGCGCTCGGCGCCGCACTCACCCACGGGGCGACGATCGTCCTCCAGCATGCTTTCGAGCCCGGCGAGGCGATGGCGTTGATCGAGCGGGAGCGATGTTCGGTCTTTTACGGCCTGCCCAACATGGCGCATGCGATGTGGGAACATCCGGACCGTCCGTCACGCGACCTTTCGTCCTTGCGAACCGGGCTTTCCATCGGCACGCCAAGCGAGATGGCGCTGATCGAGCAGATCGGCGTAAAGCGAATCCTTCAGGTTTACGGCTTGACGGAAGCTTATGGGAATTCGGCGGTTTGCGATTACGACGACCCGGTCGAAGTCCGTCACACGACATGCGGTCGGCCGCTGCCCGGTCAGGAATTTCGCCTTGTCGATCCCGAGACCGGTCTGGACGGCGACCGGGGCGAAATCTGGCTGCGCGGCCGAAATATGCCGGGATACTACAACGACCCGGAACGCAATGCCGAAATCTTCGCCGCGGACGGCTGGATGAAGACCGGAGACCTCGCCGCCTGGGACGATGGCGGCCGGCTGCTATTCCAGGGGCGTCTCAAAGAAATGCTGAAATCGGGCGGCATCAACATCGCGCCGCGCGAGATAGAGGTTTTCTTGCAGGACCAGCCGGGCGTTGCGGAGGCTTATGTCGTCGGACTGCCTGACGCCGTGAAGGGAGAGGTGCCCATAGCGGTCGTGGTCGCGGAGCCCGGCGCTTCGCCCGATGCCGATTTGCTCAGGCGGGCCTGCCGGAGAGAACTCGCCGCCTACAAGACGCCGCAGCGCATCGAGATCGTCGAGCGAGTAGCCCTGCCGGTCACGGCGACCGGCAAGGTCCGAAAGCTCGAACTCGCAGAACGGCTCGCTCAGGAGTCGTAATACGCCCTGCCCTCAGGACCGCGGCAATCCGTTCAGCCAGTCCGAGAGCGCCTTGCCGATCTCGTCCGGAGAGTCTTCCTGGATGAAATGGCTTCCCTTGACCTTTGCTACGGTCTGGTTCGGCCAGCCGAGGCAGAAGTCGCGCTGCGGGCCCGTCAGGATGGCTCCGGGTTCGGCATCGATGAACAGCTTGGCGACGTCCGAGGCCGCCAGCCATTCCGAATAGGCGCGGACGATCTCCACGACGTCTTCCGGTTCCCCGGAGATCGGAATCTCGCGCGGCCAGGTCAGGGTCGGGCGGCGGTCCTCGCCCGGCGTCGCGAAAGGCCGGAGGTAAACCGCCATTTCCTCCTCGGACATCTTCCGCAGGATGGAACCCGGGAGCACGCGCTCGACGAACACGTTCTTCTCCAGCACCATCCCTTCGCCAGCCGGCGAGCGGAAGCCCTGGAACACGGCCTTCGCCGCTTCCGGCCATTCCTCCCAGGTTACCGGGCGAACGAGCGCCTCCATGTAGCAAAAGCCCCGCGTCCGGTCGCGATGCCGGTTGCCCCAGTCGAAACCGAGCGCTGAACCCCAGTCATGGATGACGAAAACGGCATTGCCTCCGAGGCCGACGGCATCGAGGAAACCGTCCAGATATTCGCGGTGTTCCACGAAGCGGTAGCTGCCAGGCCCGGGATCGTCGAGCTTGTCGCTGTCGCCCATGCCAATCAGGTCCGGCGCCAGACACCGGGCCTGCCCTGCAACATGCGGCATGATGTTGCGCCAGAGGTAGGACGATGTCGGATTGCCGTGCAGGAAGACGACAGGGTCGCCCTCCCCCATCTCGACATAGGCCATCCGCTTGCCCTTCACCTCAACAAAGGACTTCGGCAGTTCGGCGGCATTCATGGATGGTTATTTCCCGGTGAAGTTCGGTTTGCGTTTCTCGGCGAAGGCCCCCACGCCCTCGCGCCCGTCAGCACTGGCAGCGCGGGCGGCGATGGAACGGGACTCCAGCTCCATCTGCGTTTCGAGACCGTTCTGGAAGCTCTCGATCATCAACCGCTTGACCATGCCATAGGCTCCTGTCGGCCCTTCGGCGAAGGCGCGCGCCTGCTTTTCCGCCTCCGCCATCAGCTCGCCGTCCGGAACCACGCGATCGACGATGCCGAGTTCCATGGCTTCGGCGGCGCTCAGCAGCCTGTTCGTGAGCGCCAGTTCCTTCGCACGGCGGAAACCCGCCAGCCGGGGCAGGAACCAGGTCGAGCTGCCGTCCGGCGACAGTGCGGCCGCGGTATAGGCCATGGTGAACCTGGCGCCCTCGCCCGCGAAGACGACGTCTCCCGTCATCGCGAGCGACATCCCGCCGCCGGCCGCCATGCCGTTGACAGCGATGACCACCGGGGCATCCATCCGGTTCATCACGGCAATGCCGGTATGAAGGCTCGTGGTCATCTCGGCCAGCACCGACTCAACCTTGTCGCCCGCCTGCAGGAAGAATTTGAGGTCGCCGCCAGCGCTGAACATCTTGCCGGCACCGGTCATCAGCACGGCCCGCACCGCCTTGTTCTTGTCGCAGTCGATCATGACGCGATGGAACGCCCGGACGAACTCCAGGTCGAAGGCATTGGCGGCGTCGGGGCGATTGAGCGTCACATAAGCGAGGCCGTCGCGGACCTCATAGAGGATCGGGTCTTCGGACATGGCGCGTCTACTCCACCAACAGGACCGTGGAACCCGTGGTCCGGCGGCCTTCCAGGTCCTCATGCGCCCTCCTGGCGTCCGCCAGCGCATAGGTCTGGTTCACCTCGATCCTGACCTTTCCCGACGTCACCATGCCGAACAGCGCCCCGGCGGAGTCCTGCACTTCCTGCTGAGTCACGGCGTAATTGGCCAGGGACGGACGAGTGACATAGAGCGAGCCCTTGGCTCCGAGAACGCCGGGCGCGAAGGGCTCGGCCGGGCCGGAGGCATTGCCGAAGGAGACCATCAGGCCGCGCGGCGACAAGCAGTCGAGCGACTCGTCCCAGGTCGATTTGCCGACACTGTCATATACGACCGGAACGCCTGCGCCGCCGGTCAGCTCGCGCACCTGCCGGGCGATACCGCCCTGTTTGTAGTCAATCATGTGGTCGTAGCCGTATTTTGCCGCCAGAGCACACTTCTCGGGTCCGCCCGCCGTGCCGATCACGGTCGCACCGAGCGCCTTGGCCCACTGCCCGGCGATCAGGCCGACGCCGCCGGCTGCCGCGTGGAACAGGATGGTCTGGCCCGCCGATACCTTGAAGGTGCGGTTCAGCAGGTATTCGACGGTCATGCCCTTGAGCATCATCGCCGCAGCCTGCCTGTCGTCGATCCCGTCGGGCAGTTTCACCAGGCGGTCGGCAGGCATGATGCGCGCCTCCGAGTAGGAGCCCGGCGGGCCCATGGCGTAGGCCGCACGGTCCCCCGGCCGGATATGTTCGACGCCTGCGCCGACCGCCTCGACAACGCCTGCGCCCTCGGTGCCGATGCCGCTCGGCATGGGCAGTTCATACAGCCCGGAGCGGTGGTAGGTGTCGATGTAGTTCAAGCCGATGGCCGTTTGACGAATCAGGGCTTGGCCGGGTCCGGGGTCGCCCACCGTTACCGTGCGAAGTTCCATCGCCGACGGCGGTCCCGGCCTGTCGATCTGTATGGCTTTGACCTGCATCCTGCCTCACTTTATGTAGCGTCTTCCCGTTGTTTCGCGCATCGCCGCAGATTCCGCAAGGAGCATCCATGACCCGTTACGCCGACATGCCGGAAGGCATGGCCAGGCATCTGGCCCGCCTGCCGCTGCCCGAAATCGAGGGCGGTGCGTTCGTGTCCGGCCCGCCGCTCGCCGAACGCCGGATCGCCGTCGTTTCCTCCGCCGGCCTGGGCCGGCGAGGCGACCGGCCGTTCGGTCCGGGAGCCGTCGACTACAGGGTGCTCCCGTCGGATACCGATGCGAACGACATCCTGATGAGCCATATCTCGGTCAACTACGACCGGACCGGCTTCCAGCAGGACCTCAACATCGTCTATCCGGTGGAGCGGCTGAAGGAGATGGTTGCCCGCGGCGAGATCGGCGGCGTTGCGGCCCATCATTACTCCTTCATGGGCGCCAGCGATCCTGTGCCGATGCAACCCTTTGCCGAGGATGTTGCGGCCGCCATGCAGGCCGAAGGCGTCGACACCGCGCTTCTGGTCCCCGTCTGACCGAACTGCACGCGCGCCGTGTGCGCGCTCGCCCACTATCTGGAACGTAAGGGCATCGCGACCGTGGTTGTGGCCCTCGTGCACGAGCATGCCGAAGCGATCGCCAATCCGCGCACGCTGTCCGTGGCGTTCGAACTCGGCCGGCCCCTCGGCGTTCCCGACGACCCTGAATTCCAGCTCCGTGTGTTGCGGGCCGCGCTTGCGCTGCTCGACCGGCCGGCCGGCCCCGTGCTGGAAGAGTTTCCCGATCCGGCGCCGCAGCCTGCGGATTACGATGGCTGGGCCTGTCCAATAG
>MPNF01000302.1 GCA_002238885.1 Alphaproteobacteria bacterium bin95
CGGGCTACCGCGTCTCCCAGGTCTATCGCTGGCTCTATGTGCGGGGCGCGCGCGGTTTCGATGAAATGACGAACCTCTCGAAGCGCGACCGCGCCACGCTCGCCGAGCGCTTCTCGATCAGCCGGCCTGGAATATCGCAGGAACGGGTCTCCGTGGACGGCTCGCGCAAATGGCTGCTTCGCCTCGCGGACGGCGGCGAGATCGAGACCGTCTATATCCCCGAGGCCGACCGCGGCACGCTCTGCGTCTCGTCCCAGATCGGCTGCACGCTCACCTGCCGCTTCTGCCACACCGGCACCCAGCGCCTGGTGCGCAATCTGGATGCCAACGAGATCGTCGGCCAGATCCTGCATGCCCGCGACGTCTTCGACGAATGGTCCGGCCGCGCCGCGCCGCTGACCGACCGCGGCCGCCATGTCACCAACATCGTGCTGATGGGCATGGGCGAGCCGCTCTACAATTTCGACCGTGTGAAGGCGGCGATGGCGGTGGCGACCGACGGCGCCGGGCTCGCGATCTCGAAGCGCCGGATCACGCTCTCCACCGCGGGTGTCGTGCCGATGATGGACCGCTGCGGGGACGAGATCGGCGTCAATCTCGCGGTCTCGCTCCACGCCGTGACGGACGAGCTGCGCGACGAGCTGGTGCCGCTCAACCGCAAGTATCCGCTGAAGGAGCTGATGGCGGCCTGCCGGCGCTACCCGACCGCGAGCAATGTCCGGCGCATCACCTTCGAATATGTGATGCTGGCGGGCGCCAACGACAGCCCGGCGGAGGCGCGCGCGCTCGCGCGGCTGATCGCCGGCATCCCGGCCAAGGTCAACCTCATCCCCTTCAATCCCTGGCCCGGCTCGCCCTATGAGTGCTCGACGCCCAAGGCCATCGAGCGCTTCTCCGACATTCTCGCGGGCGCCGGCTATACGAGCCCGGTGCGCACGCCGCGCGGGCGCGACATCCTCGCCGCCTGTGGGCAACTGAAATCCGAAAGCCGGCGCGCAACTGCCCGCGAACGCCGCGAAGCCGAACGTGCGCCGGAACATGCAGCCTTGGAGGAGGCGCGATGAGCGACGAGGTCAAGCGGGTGGTGCTCGCGTATTCCGGCGGCCTCGACACCTCCGTCATCCTCCGCTGGCTGCAGGAGCACTATCGCTGCGAGGTGGTCACCTTCACCGCCGATCTCGGCCAGGGCGAGGAGGTTGAACCGGCCCGCGCCAAGGCCGAAACGATGGGCGTGCGGCAGATCTATATCGACGATCTGCGCGAGGAGTTCGTGCGCGATTTCGTCTTCCCGATGTTCCGCGCCAACGCGCTCTATGAGGGGCAATACCTGCTCGGCACCTCGATCGCCCGCCCGCTGATCGCCAGGCGCCAGATCGAGATCGCCCGCGAGACCGGGGCGGACGCCGTCTCGCACGGCGCGACCGGCAAGGGCAACGACCAGGTCCGCTTCGAGCTTGCCTACTATGCGCTGGAGCCGCGCATCCGGGTGATCGCGCCCTGGCGGGAATGGGAACTCGGCTCCCGCAACCGGCTGATCGCCTACGCCGAGGCGCACCAGATCCCCATTGCGCGCGGCAAGCGGGGCGAGCCGCCCTACTCCACCGACGCGAACCTCCTGCACATCTCCTATGAAGGCCGCGCGCTGGAGGACCCATGGGTCGAGCCCGATGAGGAGATGTTCACCCGCACCGTCTCGCCGGCGGCCGCACCGGACGAGCCCGAATATGTCGAGATCGACTTCGAGCGGGGCGACCCGGTGGCGGTGGACGGCGCCCGCCTCTCCCCGGCCTCGCTGCTGGAGAAGCTCAACGGGATCGCCGGCCGGCACGGCGTCGGCCGGCTCGACCTGGTGGAAAACCGCTTTGTCGGCATGAAGTCGCGCGGCGTCTACGAGACGCCCGGCGGCACGCTCTTACTGGCGGCCCGGCGCGGGCTGGAGAGCGTCGTGCTCGACCGGGGCGCGGCGCACCTCAAGGACGAGCTCATGCCACGCTATGCCGAGCTCATCTACAACGGCTTCTGGTTCTCGCCCGAGCGGCGCATGCTGCAAGCGGCCATCGACGCGAGCCAGGATCGGGTGGCGGGCCGGGTCAGGGTGAAGCTCTTCAAGGGCGCCTGCTGGGTTGTGGGCAGGCAGTCGCCCAACTCCATCTACCATGAGGGCTTCGCCACCTTCGAGGAAGACACGGTTTACGACCAGCGCGACGCCGAGGGCTTCATCAAGCTGAACGCGCTCCGCCTGCGCCTCGAAGGCCTCATGGGGCGCTGAAGCCCGCCCTCAGCCGCCCTCCCCGCGCAGCAGGATATCGCCGTACCAGGCGCGGGCGCGCTGGCGGCTGTTGTCGGCGTCGGTCATCACGGCCACGCCCTCCAACTGCTCCACCTCGCGGCCGAACAGGCGGCGGAAGTCCTCGCGGAGATTGCGCCGGTAGCTGCGCCATTCGCCGGCATGAGCCAGGCCGGATTCGACGGCCACCATGCGCACCTTGGAAGTGAACGGGTTGGGCCAGTCCGCGCCGACGGGCGCGCCGCCCGACCAGACATAGGAAATCGCGATCGGCAGCGCGAACAGCCCCTCGCCCGGTGCCACAACATAGACCCGAGCGGCGAAATCGTCGCCCGCCTTGACGCGCTCGTCCGCCACCGCGAGCGGCGCCTCGACCTTCCAGCGCCACTCCAGCACCGGGCGCTCGGCAAGGTCGATTTCCCTTTCGAGATAGAGGCTCGACGCTGCGGCCTCGCTCTCGGCTTCCAGCACCTTCAACCCCCCGGCCTTCACGATCCGGTAGCGCGTCTCACCCTCGAAATGGCGGAGCTGCCAGCCTTCCGTGTCACCGGACGAAAAGCGGCCCACCACCAGCGGCTCCGCCCTCAGCGGCAGGGCCGCCAGGAGGGCGGCAGCGGCGAGGGCAAGGCGGAGCATCATCGCACCTCCATAACCCAGCCCGGACCCGCCGTCACGAGGCTGCGGCAAAGCTGTCCGCAAGGCATTGAAGTTCTTCCGCCGCCGAGGTTTTCCCATTAGCATCGGTTGACCCTGTGCCGGAGGTGCCGCCCGCCCATGTTCGAGATCGAGATCGTCCCCGCTTTGTCGGACAATTACGTCTATATCGCCCACGATGCCGCCGCCGGCGCGACCGCCGTGGTGGACCCGGCCGAGGCTGCGCCCGTGCTCGCGGCGCTGGAGCGGCGCGGCCTCAGGCTTACCCATATCCTCAACACGCACCACCATCTGGACCATATCGGCGGCAATGCGGAGCTGGTGGAGCGCTACGGCGCGCCGGTGATCGGCCCGAGGGCGGATGCGGCGCGCATTCCGGGTCTCGATGTCGAGGTCGGCGACGGCGATACCTACACGGTCGGCTCGCAGACCGCGCGGGTGTTCGACGTGCCGGGGCACACTAGCGGCCATATCGCCTTCTGGTTCGAGGAGAGCCGCGCGCTCTTCTGCGGCGATACGCTGTTCGCGCTCGGCTGCGGGCGGATGTTCGAGGGCACAGCGGAGCAGTTCTGGTCCTCGCTCGGCAAGCTGCGCGCCCTGCCCGACGACACGCGCGTCTTTTGCGGGCACGAATACACCCAGTCCAATGCGCGTTTCGCCCTCTCGGTGGACCCGGACAACGAGGCGCTCAAGGCCGCCTCCCGGCGCATCGACGACCTTCGCTCTCGCGGCGAGCGCACCGTCCCCTCCGAGCTCGGCGAGGAGAAGGTCGCCAACCCCTTCCTGCGCGCCGACGACCCGGCCATGCAGCGCCTCGTCGGCATGGAAGGTGAGGCGCCCGAGGCCGTCTTCGCCGAAATCCGCCGCCGCAAGGACACTTTTTGACCGGCACCAGGCCCTCGCCCGGGAGCGGCCCCGTGCTGTTCGACGCGGTGCTCACGCCGCACCGGTCCCTGTCACCTGCCGGCTTCCGGCTTCTGATCGGCGCGCTTTCCGCGGTCGGCTTGGCGGCCGGCATCGCGTTCCTCGCGCTCGGCGCCTGGCCGGTGCTCGGGTTCTTCGGCCTCGATATCGCGCTGCTCGCCTGGTGCTTCCATGCAAACTACCGCCAGGGCCGGCAATGGGAACGGCTCCGGCTCACCCCCGACGCGCTGACGGTGGAGCGGGCGAACCCCGCCGGCAGGGTGGAGCAGGTCCGCCTGCCGCCTTGGTGGCTCCGGGTCGAGATCGACCGGAGCGGCGAGCGGCCGGGGCCGCTGACCCTGGCGACGCACGGCCAGCGCGAGACCGTCGGCGCCTTCCTGGCGCCTTACGAGCGCGTAGAGGTGGCGGATGCGCTCCGCCAGGCGCTCGCTCCGCTGCGGGCCGGATGACGGCCACAGGACTCCACAGACACCGAGACGAAGCCCGATGACCGATCCCGGACCGATCCCGCCACGTTTCCAGTGCTTCGAAGGCAGCGAAGGGCTCTCGCTCGCCGCCGACATTCTGGGCGACGACGATTGCCCGACCGTGCTGCTCGCCCATGGCGGCGGGCAGACCCGCCATGCCTGGGGCGGGGCGGCGCTGGCGCTGGCGCTGCGCGGCTGGCGGGCGGTCAGCCTCGACCAGCGCGGCCACGGCGACAGCGACCG
>MPNF01000303.1 GCA_002238885.1 Alphaproteobacteria bacterium bin95
GCGCGGGCGCCGGGCGCAAGCTCCATCGGCTCGTCCCCGGCAACAGCAGCCGCGATGTCGAGGCCGGCGCTGCCCGCTGTGGCGTATTCCGGCAGGCCCGGCGCATGGGGCAGACGCTGGATGCGGACCTCGACCGCCTCCGTCATGCGGCGGCGAAACGCCCGGCGATGCGCAGCGCGAGCCGTTCCGCCACCTCCGCCTTGCCGGCCGTCGGCCAGTGCTCCACCCGGTCCTCCTCGTCGATGAGGTGGATCGTGTTGCGCTCGCCGCCGAAGGTGCCCGTGCCGGGCGACACATCGTTGGCGAGGATCCAGTCGCAGCCCTTGCGCCGGCGCTTTTCGCGGGCATAGGCGACGACATTCCCGGTCTCAGCCGCGAAGCCCACCACCAGCGGCGGCCGGCGGTTCTCCAGATTGGCGAGCCGGTGGAGGATATCGGGGTTCTCGGCGAGCTCGAGCGCGGGCAGTCCGCCATTCTCTTTCTTCAGCTTCTCGCCCGCGGCCTCCCGCACCCGCCAGTCCGCGACCGCAGCGGCGCAGACCGCGATGTCGGCCGGCAGCGCCGCCATGCAGGCGTCCAGCATCTCCCGCGCCGTCTCGATCCGGCACATGCCCACATTCGCGGGGTCGGGCTCGTGCGTCGGGCCGGTCACAAGCGTTACCTCCGCGCCGTGGCGGGCAAGCGCCGCCGCGACCGCATGGCCCTGCTTGCCGGAGGAGCGGTTGGCGATATAGCGCACCGGGTCGATCGGCTCCCAGGTGGGGCCGCTGGTGACAACGGCGCGCTTTCCCGCGAGCGCGCCTGAGGCGCTGACCCCGAGCGCGCCTGAGGCGCGGCCGGCGAGCGCATTCTCTATCGCGACGACGATCTCTTCCGGTTCGGCCATGCGCCCGGAGCCCGTCTCGCCGCAGGCGAGGTCGCCCGCGCCCGGCCCGACGCGCAGCACGCCGCGGCGTTCCAGCAGCGCGATATTGGCCTGAGTCGCGGCATGGCCCCACATCTCGACATTCATGGCGGGCGCGATGAGCACCGGCTTGTCGGTCGCCAGCAGCGCCGTGGAGGCAAGGTCGTCGGCGAGCCCGGCCGCCATCTTCGCCATCAGGTCGGCGGTGGCCGGCGCGACGACCACAAGGTCCGCTTCCCGCGAGAGGCGGATATGGCCCATCTCGCTCTCGTCGGTCAGCGAGAACAGGTCCCGGTAAACCTTGTCCTCGGTCAGCGCCGCCAGCGAAAGCGGGGTGACGAACTCCGCCCCGCCCGCCGTCAGCACCGAGCGCACCGATACGCCCCGCTCGCGCAGCCGGCGCACCAGGATGAGGCTCTTGTAGGCGGCGACGCCGCCCGCGACGATCAGCAGAATGCGTTTGCCGTCCAGCATGGAACGGCAATCTAGTGCGGTTGAGACCGGGGGGAAAGCACTCGCGGCGCCGACGCCGCCAGATCCCGGTTCGCCGCGTTCCGCGCGGCGGCTCAACCGAAGACTAGCGCCGCCAGCAGGATCAGGAGCGCCAGGCCGCCCAGAAGGCCCTGAATCTGCACCGGAATGCCGCGCCTCTTCGTGGACTCGCTCTCCGCGATGCGCTCCAGCGCCCGGTCGATATGGTCGAGGGTGACGAACAGCCGGTCGAAGCGGCCGCGCAATTCCACCGCGGCGCGTTGCGCGCGCAGGACGGGATTGACCCGGTCGAGCATCCATTCCTCGATCAGCGGGCGCGCCATCTCCCAGATATTGACATTCGGGTTCAGCCGCCGGCCCATGCCTTCGGCCATCAGCATGGTCTTCTGGAGCAGCAGCAGTTGCGGCTGCGTCTCCATGTTGAACTGCGCCGTGACCTGGAAGAGCTGGCGCATCAGGCGGGCGACGGAAATCTCGTTCAGCGGCCGTTCGAGGATCGGCTCGCCGATGGACCGGGCGGCCTGGGCGAACAGGGCTTGGGATTGGTCGGCCGGGACGTAGCCGGCGCGGAAATGCACCGACGCCACCCGCCTGTAGTCGCGCGAGAGGAAGCCCAGCAGCATTTCCGCCAGATATTCCCGCGTCGGACGGTCCAGCCTTCCCATAATGCCGAAATCGACCGGCACGATGGCCCCGTCGGGCGCGACGAAGATATTGCCGGCGTGCATGTCGGCGTGGAAAAAGCCGTCCCGGAAGACCTGCTTGAAGAAGACTTCGGCGGCGATCGCCATGATGGCGTCCGGGTCGTGCCCGGCGGCCCGGAGCGCATCCACCTCATCGACCGGCAGGCCCTCCACCCGCTCCAGCGTCAACACGCGCCGGGAGGTGCGCCGCCAGTCGACCGAAGGCACGCGGAAATGCTCCTCGTCCTCGAAGTTCGCCGCAAGCTCGACCGCCGCGGCCGCCTCCAGCCGGAGGTCCATCTCGATACGCACGCTCGCCGCGAAGGTCTGCACCACGTCAACGGGGTGCAGGCGCCTTGCGAAGGGCGCGAGGCGCTCCAGCCAGCGCGCGACCCAGAGGAACAGGCGCAGGTCCCTGGCGATAGCCTGCTCGATTCCCGGACGCAGTATCTTGACGGCGACGAAAGCGCCCTCCGGCGTCCGGGCGAGATGGACCTGCGCTATCGATGCCGCGGCAACGGACTCGATCTCGAAATCCGAGAACAGCTCGCCGAGCGGCATCTCGAATTCCTCCTCGATGCGCTTGCGCATGGTCTCGAAGGGCAGCGCCGGAAGATGGTCCTGCAGGTCCGCCAGGTCGTCCGCCACCTCCTCGCCCAGCAGGTCGGCGCGGGTCGAGAGCGCCTGGCCGAATTTGACGAAGGTCGGTCCGAGCGCCTGCAGGGCGTCGGTGAGCCGCTCGCCCCGCCGGCGATCCGGCCGCCGCCGGCTGACGAGGCGCGCGAGCATGGCCGGGGTTTCCAGCCCGGGCGCGAGCTCCAGCGGCCAGAGCGCGTCGTGGCGGGCCAGCGTCCAGCCGATGCGTCCGAGACGCAGGACGTGGCGCGCGAAATCCAGCACGTCAGAGGCGCCAGCCTCGATGCAGCGCGACGACGCCGCCCGAGAGTATGCTCCAGCGCACCCGGCTGAAGCCGGCAGCGCCCATCAGGTCGGCCAGCGCTTCCCGGTCGGGGAAGCGGGCGATGCTCTCGGCCAGGTAGCGATAGGCCTCCGCGTCACCCGCCACCATCGCGCCGAGGCGCGGCAGCACGCCGAAGGCGTAACGCTCATAGACGGCGCGCAGCGTCGGCGCGGCCACCTGGGAGAACTCCAGGCAGAAGAACCGGCCGCCCGGCTTCAGCACCCGGCGCATCTCGGCGAGCGCCTGCTCGCGGCCCGTTACATTCCGCAGGCCGAACGCAATGGTCACCGCGTCCTGGCTCATGTCGGGGAAAGGCAGCGCCTCGGCGTCGGCCACGGCCCAGCCGACGTCGAGGCAGCCCCGGTCGAGCGCCCGGTCGCGCCCGGCGGCGGCCATGTCCGCATTGATGTCGACGACGACCGCCTCCGCCCCTTCGGCCGCGGCGGCGACAGCGATATCCCCCGTGCCGCCCGCCACGTCCAGGAGCGCCATGCCGGGGCGCGGGCGCAGCGCGCGGACCAGCGCCGCCTTCCAGAGCCGGTGGACGCCGAGACTCATCAGGTCGTTCATCAGGTCGTAGCGGGGCGCCACGCTGTCGAATACTTCGCGCACGAGGCCGGCCTTGTCCCCCCTCGGCACATCCCGAAAGCCGAAATCGACCGAATCGTCCGCTCGCCCGCTCATGGCCCGAAACATAGTGCAGCCCCACCGGGTTCGATAGGCCATGCGCCGGTGCGCGAAACCCTCTAGCCTTCGCTCCCATGCCGGAACTTCCCGAAGTCGAGACGGTGATGCGGGGGCTGGCGGGGGCGCTTGCGGGCCGGCGGCTCGCACGCGTCGAGCAGCGCCGCCCGGACCTGCGCTTTCCGTTGCCGGAGCGCTTTGCGGCCCGGTTGCAGGGCCGGCGCATTCTCGGCTTCGGACGGCGCGCGAAATACATCCTGGCCGAACTGGACGACGGTGTTACCTGGCTCTCCCATCTCGGCATGTCGGGGCGAATGATGCTGGGCGAGGGTCCCGCGCCGGAGCCGGAGCGCCACGACCATCTGATCGTCGAGACCGACGACGGGCAGCACCTCATCTACCGCGACGCAAGGCGATTCGGCTTCATGGACCTGATCGAGGCCGGCGGGCTGGAGGACCATCCGAGGCTGGCCGGCCTCGGCATCGAGCCGCTCGGGCCGGAGCTTACCGGCCGTCGGTTGCGCGCCCTGTTCGCCGGCCGTCGCGTGCCGCTCAAGGCCGCGCTGCTCGACCAGCGGCGCATCGCCGGGCTCGGCAACATCTATGTCTGCGAGGCGCTGAACCGCGCGCGGCTCCACCCCGACCGGCCTTCCGGCAGCCTCTCGGCGGCCGAGGCCCGCGCGCTCGCAAAGGCCGTGCGCGGGACCCTGGAGGAGGCAGTGGCGGCCGGCGGCTCGTCCTTGCGCGACTATGTGCAGGCCTCGGGCGAGCTCGGATATTTCCAGCACAGCTGGCGCGTTTACGGGCGCGAGGGAAGCCCCTGCCCCTGCGGGCGCAAGGACGCCATCGT
>MPNF01000304.1 GCA_002238885.1 Alphaproteobacteria bacterium bin95
TGCACGAGCTCGTCAATGCCTACACGCGCCTTGTTGCGGCCACAGCGGCGAAATACCGGAACTACGGCCTGCCTATGGCAGACCTGATGCAGGAAGGCGCAGTCGGGCTGATGCAGGCGGCGGCCCGTTTCGAACCGGAACGGGAAGTGCGTTTCTCGACCTATGCCTCCTGGTGGATCCGTTCGGCGATGCAGGACTACGTGCTGCGCAACTGGTCGATCGTGCGTACGGGCTCCACGTCATCCCAGAAGTCGCTGTTCTTCAATCTGCGCCGGCTGCGGGCGCGGATCGAGGGGCGCACTGGCAAGCCTCTCGACGACCGGGGTCGGGAGCGTATCGCAGCAGAACTCAAGGTTGCGCGCAAGGACGTGGAGACGATGGAAGGCCGGCTGACCGGCGCCGACCGCTCGCTTGACGCGCCCATCGGCGAGGACGGCGACGAGACTTGGGTGCATTTCCTTGCCGACCAGCGCCCGTCTCCCGAAGACAATGCGATGGAGCATCTCGACGGGAACCTTCGCGCGCGCTGGATCCGGGAGGCGCTGGACGAGCTGCCCGAGCGCGAGGCGAAGATCATCCGTGAGCGGTTGCTGGAAGACGAGGCACGCACGCTGGAGTCGCTGGGACGTGAGCTTGGTGTCAGCAAGGAACGGGTCCGCCAGCTGGAGGCCCGCGCTCTCGCAAAGCTGCGCCGCAGCCTGGAGTCGCGATGGCGCGCGGACGGCAACTTCCTGCCCGACGCATAGCCGCATAGCCGGAACACTGCGGCAGACTACAATAGGCCCTCGACAGGCATGGACGACAAGCCGGCCTACCGCCGGACCGGGAGGGGGCCTATGCGCCGAATGGCGGGAACACCAAGATGAGGCATTACACCGAACGCGTGCTCGTCACCGGAGGGGCGGGCTTTATCGGCTCACACCTTTGCGAGCGCCTGATGGCCGACGGCTCGGATGTCATCTGCCTCGACAACCTGTTCACCGGTGCCAAGGCGAATATCGCTCATCTGCTGGACGAACCGAATTTCGAGTTCATCCGCCATGACGTCACGGAACCGCTGCGCCTGGAAGTGGATCGCATCTTCAACCTCGCCTGCCCGGCGAGTCCGGTGCACTACAAGCATGACCCCGTGCAGACGGTGAAGACCTCGGTGCACGGGGCGATCAACATGCTGGAGCTCGCCAGGCGCTGCGGCGCACGCATCCTCCAGGCTTCGACCAGCGAGGTGTACGGCGATCCCCTGACCCATCCGCAACGGGAAGACGACTGGGGTAATGTGAATCCCATCGGCCCGCGTGCCTGCTACGACGAAGGCAAGCGCTGTGCCGAGACCTTGTTTTTCGACTATCACCGCCAGCACGGCGTCGATATCCGGGTCGTTCGCATCTTCAATACCTACGGTCCCCGGATGCATCCTTCCGACGGTCGCGTGGTTTCGAACTTCGTTGTCCAAGCCCTGCTCGACCGGCCGCTCACCCTCGCCGGCGACGGAAGTCAGACGCGGTCCTTCTGCTATGTCGATGACCTGATGGACGGCCTGCTGGCCTACATGGCGCTCGACGACGCGCCGCCGGGGCCGGTCAATCTGGGCAATCCTGAGGAAACGACAATTGCGGCACTGGCCGAGACGGTCGTGCGGCTCTGCGAAAGCCGCTCGCCTGCCGTGCTCGTGCCGCTGGAAGAGGGCGACCCGTCGAGGCGTCGACCGGATATCTCCCGCGCAGCCGGCTTGCTTGGCTGGTCGCCGGCCACCGAGCTCGAAGACGGCCTCGGCGCGACGATTGCCTGGTTCCGCAACCTGCTTCGCACCGTCCCCGAACACCGGATCGATGTCGCGCGACCGTGAAGCTGTGTGGGCGGTCGTTACGCCCGTGTTCGAGGACGGCGAATCCTTCGCCTCGCTTTGCCGGGACCTGGGACGCCTCGATGCGGGAGTGGCGTTGGAAATGCTTGCGGTGGACGACGGAACTATCGGCGCCGTTCCCGCGGTGGACGCCATCCGCGACGCGGGAATGGCCGGACGGATTGTCCGCCTGAAGCGCAATAGCGGTCACCAGACAGCAATCTGGGTCGGCCTCGCTGTAGCCGCTTCGGAGCCCCGCTATGCGGGCGCAATTGTCATGGACAGCGACGGCGAGGACAGGCCCGAGAACGTGCCACAACTCGTCGCCGCAGTCGGAACCGATTGCAATGCAGTGGTTGCGCAGCGCGGAAGACGGACAGAATCCCTGTCGTTCCGGCTCTTCTACCGGCTTTACCGCCGTTTCTTCCGACTGTTGACGGGCCGCGAAATCCGGTTCGGCAATTTCTGCGCCCTCGACCGTCGTGCCCTGCTGCGCCTCACAGCCATGCAGGAGACCCGCATCCACCTTGCAGCAGCGCTGATCAAGTCGAAGCTGCAGCGCGTCGAAATCTCCTGCGACCGGGGCGCCCGTTACGACGGCCGGTCGCGCATGAACTTCTACGATCTGGCGCTGCACGGCATCCGGGCGGTTGCCGTGTTCGACGACGCCGTGCTGACCAGAATGGGCGCGGTATGCGCCGGAGCGGCGATATCCGGCGTTCTGGTCTTTCTGGTCGGCGTCGCGCTGAAGCTCGCCGGCGAGACGCCGCCGGGATGGCTCACCTTCGTTACGGGCTTCCTGATTTTGGTTTTCCTCCAGACCGCGATCCTCAGCCTGGTCGCGCTTATCATGAACGCGCTCGGCTACCGCTCGCCGGCGGACCTCGACGCGGCCGCGGCTTCGCTCATCCTGGAGACCGAAACGACCGGGATCGACAATACGGGCGATGCGTGAAGAAGCCGGCCGGGTCCTGCGCTTCGTGCTGAACGGCCTGTTCGCGACCGCTGTCCATTACGGGGTACTTGCAGGTCTGATCGAGGGCGCGGGGATGGCCTCGGCGGCCCTTGCCAATGCGCTCGCAGCCGTTTGCGGCATCGCGGTCTCCTACGCCGGCAACCGTAATTTCGTGCTCAGAAGCCGCGCGCCTCACCGGCGGGCGGGCACGCGCTTCCTGGCCTGCTACGCAGCAGTCGTCTCGCTCCACGGAGGAGCAATGGCGCTTTGGGCGGACATCGGAGGGCTCGACTACCGGGTCGGCTTCCTGCTGTTCACCGGCGTGGCGGCCGTCCTGACCTACATGCTCAACCGCTTCTTCGTCTTCAGGGAGCCCGAGGCGGGATTACCGCCCAGGTGATCCGGATCGGATGGGCGTTCGCGGAGCCGCTCCACCGGAAACTTTCCCGATGCTGCGCCCGTCCCGCGACCAGGGCCGCCAAAGCCGGTGGAAGCGCCGATCCCGTTCGCCACACAGCGAGCGCGCCCTGTTCCTCAATGTCCTTCTCAGTCGCCCAGGGCGCCTTGCGTTCGTCGCCATCTATGGACACCGAGGGCGCGCCGGGCGCGGCTAATCCGACCAGCCCCGCCTCCCAGACCGGCCCGGCAACTATCCGGGGCACGGCGCCGGTCTCGCCTTCGTAGGCCCGCAGCAGCCGGGATGCGATCTCCTCCTGCGGCCAGACGACCCGTGAAGGCTTGTCCGAGCGTTCGGCCCGGAGGAAGACCGAAACCGCATAGATTGCCGGAACCAGCGCGACCAGCATGCCGGCCGCGGCCGCGATCCGCACCAGCCGCCGACCGTCGAACCGCCCTGGCAGGAACGCCAGCAGCAGCAGGCCGGAGAGGTTGAACATCGGCATGCCCCACATGTCTTTCAGCCCCATGCCGGTTACGCCGGCCGCAAGCGCGGCCAGCAATGCGGGCAGAAGACCCATGAAGACGAGGAAGCGGCGCCCGCGCGCCTCCTCTGCCGGCAGCCGTGCCGCACCTCTGCCGAACAGACCGGCCGCGAGCGCCATCAACAGGAAAACGCCGTGGTCCGCGATCTGCGTGAGAAGAAACGAGAGCGGCCCGCCGATCCTTCCCGACCCCGCGCGCGCAAGCGCATAGTCGAAGGGCAGGAAGTCAGTCTCTATCAGGAACTGAGCCTGCGGCGCGGCCACGACTGCGAAGGCCGCAAGCGCCGCCCACGGCCCGATGCGGGCAAGCTGCGCGCGGGCCTGCGCGTCGGCCAATATCCAAACGCCCGCAGCCGCCAGCAGCAGGCCGGAGGAGTATTTCGCCCAGAGCGACAGTCCTGCGAATGCGCCCAGCAGGAGCCACCAGTGAAGCCGGCCGCCCTGCACCGAACGCCACAATGCCAGACAGGTCCAGGCCCAGAGCGGCATCTGCATCAGGTTGTGGTTCATCTCCGGCGTCGGCCAGGAGTAATAGAAGATGCCCGTCAGCAGCAGCGTCCCTGCGAGCGCACGGCTCGACCCCAACAGGTCGCGGCCGAGCAGATAGACGGCGATGAAGCTTGCGACCACGCATGCCTGGGCGACAGCGTAAGCGGGCCAGAGCGCGTCGAATGTGAGGCGCCGGACGGCTTCCAGCAGCAGCCCGGGCAGGTTGGGGTGCTTGTAGGTCGCGACCACCCCTTCCCGGCCCCAGACCAGCATCTCGACGACATCGAGTGGAGGCGCGCTATGGGTAAGCGCCGGCGCCAGAGTCCAGACAAGCGCCTGC
>MPNF01000305.1 GCA_002238885.1 Alphaproteobacteria bacterium bin95
TCGACCATCCAGTCCCGGATCTCCATGCCGATGAGGGCGATGAGGGACGCCACCCAGCCGCGGCCCTTGACCCACTGGCCGTCGTTCGGGTCGGCGATCGCCATCAGCTCCTCGGCGACGAACCCGACATCGCCCTGTCGGCGCCAGACTGCGGAGATCATCCGGGTGACGGCCGTAACCCAGGCGTGGTGCCGGGCGTCCTTCGTGGCGATGAAGATCTCGAAAGGACGGTTGTTGCCGTCCCGGTCGATGGTGTGGTTCAGCGTCAGGTAGAAGGCGTGCTCGCTGCCCGGCCAGGGAACCTTGCGGGTCTGACCGTGGAGGACGGAAGGGCGGTCCATGACGGTAGGGGCCGGCTCTCCGGGGTTGTCGCCGTCCGCGACCAGGATCGCGCCGGTGATGTCGTTCGGCCGGTAGGTGGTGCAGCCCTTGCAACCGGACTCCCAGGCGAGGAGGTAGATGTCCTTGAAGGCCTCGAAGGAGATGTCCTTCGGGACGTTCACGGTCTTGGAAACCGCGCTGTCGATATGCGCCTGGGCGGCGGCCTGCATCCGGACATGGTCCTCGGGAGATATGGTGCCGGCGTCGACGAAATAGTCCGGAGGAGGCTCGTCGCCGTGCAGCCGGCGCCAGAGCGCCATCGAAGCGGACTCGACCCGCTCTTCGGTGTGGCTGTTGTCGGGCTGGAGGACCCGGCGGGTGTAGCTGTGCGCGAAGACGGGCTCGATGCCACCCGAGACGTTGCCGGCAACCAGGGAGATCGTGCCGGTCGGCGCGATCGAGGTGAGATGCGAGTTCCGCAGGCCGTTGTTGGCGATGAAGTCCAGCGTTTGCTGGTCGAGCTGCCTGGCGGTCTCGGTTTCGAGGAAGCGCTCGGCGTCCCAGAGCGGATAGGGCTCGGTCTCCGCGGCGAGGGCCGCGCTCGCGCGGTAGGCGGCCGTCTGCACCAGGGAAACGAGGTCGAGGATGCGCCCGGCGGCGAGCTCGGAGCCGTAGCGGATTCCCAGATACGCGAGCGCGTCGGCCAGTCCCGTGATGCCGAGGCCGAGGCGCCGCTTCGAGAGGGCCTCCTCGCGCTGCTGCTCCAGCGGATAGAAGGAGGCGTCTACGACGCGGTCCAGCATCCGCACGGCCGTGCCGACCGTCCAGGCGAGGTGATCTTCGTTGATGTGCGCATCGTCCTCGAAGGGCGACCGCACGAAGGCGGCAAGGTTGATGGAACCCAGCAGGCAGGAGCCCCAGGGCGGGAGAGGCTGCTCGCCGCAGGGGTTCGTGGCGTAGATCGTCTCGCAGTGCCGGAGATTGTTCGCGGCGTTGATCCTGTCGATGAAGATGACGCCCGGTTCCGCGCAGTCGTAGGTCGAGCGCATGATCCGGTCCCAGAGCTCGCGGGCCGAGACCGTGCGATGGACCTCGCCGTCGAACACGAGGTCGTGGCCGCCGTCCCGCTTGACTGCGTCCATGAAGTCGTCGGTGACCAGCACTGAGAGGTTGAACATGCGCAGGCGCTCGGCGTCGCGCTTGGCTTCGATGAACTCCTCGATGTCGGGATGGTCGATGCGCATCGTGCCCATCATGGCGCCGCGGCGGCTGCCGGCGCTCATGATCGTCTTGCACATGCTGTCCCACATGTTCATGAACGAGAGCGGCCCGGATGCGTCGGCGCCGACGCGGTGGACCGGGGCGCCCTTCGGACGAAGCGTCGAGAAATCATGGCCGATGCCGCCACCAGCCTGCATGGTGGTGGCGGCGTCCTTCAGCGCATCCATGATGCCGTCGAGGCTGTCGTCGATCCGGCCCAGCACGTAGCAGTTGATGTTGGTGACGCGCCGGTCCGTCCCGGCGCCGGCGAGGATCCGGCCGGCCGGCAGGAACTTCCAGCCGCGCATGGCGTCCATGAACATATGCTTCTCGGTGCCGTTCCGGGCCAGGAAGCCGGCTACGCGCCGGCGGGTATCCTCCATCTTGGTGTCGATCGGCGTGCCGTCCCGTTCCTTGAAGCGGTACTTCATGTCCCAGATGGTGTGGGCGACGGGCGGCAGCAGCTCGTCGGTATCGGGCAGTGTCGCGGCGTCCATGATAGGTCTCCGTCTGTTCGGTCCGCCTCGAAGCGGCTTTTCTCAATCTTCAGGATGAAGGTGGGGCCCGTCCGGGAGCGGGGTCGCCGGGCCAGGTCTCTGCCGGGCAGAAAGGGTGGTTCGTTTTTCAGACCGGTGGCCTGGCGAGAAACGCCTCCGTTTCGCGGCAAGCGCGGTCGAGGTTGTGGTTGCTGGAGAGGAGGGGGATGAAGTAGCTGCCATCCTCAAGCCTTTCGGGAATTGCATCGTGAAGAGCGCCGTCGAGCAGTCGCCCGGCGCTCTTGGGACGGGGGCCGCCCCACTGTTTGAAGAAGAAGGCGACGTCCTGGTCGAAGCAGCGGTCGTTGATCTCCTGGACCCAACGCCTGCGCATCGGACGTGCGCGGGGGCCGCTCTCGCCTCCGACGATCGCCCAGGAAATACCGGTCAGGTCGAGAAGGTCGAAGCCTTCGAGCAGGGGTTCGAAGGAAATGAACCGCAAGGCGGCCGGCGTACGTCTGAGATCGTCGATGCGATGGGTCCGGCGTTGATCCTCGACCGAGACGCCGAGCCATTCGTTCGGGAGGGGAAACAGGGGCTGTTCCGGTAGCTGGCGGAGATCGCGCCGGCGTGGATATTTCAGCTGCAGGTCGCGGGCAGCCGCTCTCACCCTTTCTTCCAGGCTCCGGTCGGCGAAATACGCCTCCATGCGCGCGGAGCGTTTGGTCAGGACCTGGAAGTCGTGACGCGGCGCGTGCGCCATGACGGCGTGGACCAGGTCGATCCACTCGGTCGGGACGGACGGATGGAAGAGGTCGCCATGCGCACAGACGAAGATGCGTTTCGGGGCCCGCCGGCGGAGCGGCTCGATGAGCCACTGCTCGTTGAAGCGGACTTCGCTCGTCCAGATGGGGCCGTTGTCGGTTTTCCGGGTGAGGTCCTTGCGGGAGGGATGGTGCTTCAGGCGTCCGCCGGCGAGGCGCATGGCGTAGCAATGCAGGCATCCGGGGCTGGCGAGGCTGCAACCCGTGACAGGGTTCCAGGTTTCGTCGGCCCACTCGATTTCGGTCTTGTCAGCCATTGCGGTGCGCCAGGCCGCTGTGTCTCAGTGCGATCCCATGGAGAAGGTTGTTGAGGGTTGCAGGCGTGGGACCTTCCTCCAGATATTCGAGCAGCTGGCGATGGCGATCCGCAGGCATGCCGGCGATTCGGATGAGGTCGTTCCTGCGCCTGGCAATGGGCGTGCCGGACAGCGCGGCCTGAAGGGGCGAGGGGATGCGTTCGGCGATACGCACCTTCATCTGGATGGATCGTGCCGTGCAGCTCAGAATGTGCGCAGCGAAATTGGTGAAACCGTATCGCTCGGGGTCGGGAACGTCGTACTGACGGTCCTCGAGGTTGCTGCCGGCGCGGAAGGTGGCGGACTGGCGATCTCCACCATGGGCGGTCGCCGGGTAATTCCGTTCGTGACGGCGCTTCCCGCGGGCGAGCGCCTGCGCCTGTTCCAGGGCGGTGAGCCGGCCGAAAAGTTCGGGAAAGTCGGGAGCGGTGAGGAGGGGGACTGCTTTGGCCATATGCCTATCCTTCAGGCCGTCTTGCCTGGCAGCGAACCGCGAGGCGCCGATCGTGTGCGGGGAGCGCAACGTGGATTGCCGCGGCGACCACGGTGGGCGGTGACGTTTCCGCTGGACGCGCTCTGGCCCTGACACTGTGGGAACCGGCCCGGGTCGCGTTCGGCCTGGTTCGGTGATGGCCATCCAGCCGGAACGCCCGGTTACAGCGGTGCCGTATCTCCGTTCGGAATCCATGACGGGACTGAAAACGGGGAAATCAAAGTGGGGATAATTTGCGTTCGATCGGCGGCGGGCCGGATTTTCAAAGTGAGGGTTGTACCAACTTTGATCGGCGGCACGGCCGATTTTCAAAGTGAGGGTTGTACCAACTTTGATTTTCCTGGCGCACGGGGCAGACCTGAAAGACGTATAGGCCACCTCGACCGGAACGGAACAATACCGTTTCGCGGCGGTGGTTGCAAGCGGTGAAAGCATCTGTCTGTCGGGCCTCGATGCGCGTGTCAGGAGCTCGCGGGTTGCCCGGAGCCGCCCTGGCCGCTCATGAGTTCGATCCAGGCGATGAACTCTTCCTGCTCTTCCGCGGAGGCGGCGATCCACAATTTCTGGAGGCGCTCCAGGGTGGTCTTTTCCGGGGATGGTTCGGCGCCGGCGGACGGCTCCGGAGCTTCGTCCGGTGGCTGGCCCTGTTCTCGGCGGGGATAGATGTCGGACAGGGCCTCGACCTCGTAGTTGGCGCTCTGGAGGTCCTGCAGAAGCGCATCCTGTTCGTCTGCGTCCATGCCGGAAATGGTGAAGAGATCGCCTTCACGGTGCGCGATCGGTGTCATGGCGAGCTCCTCGCGCAGCTCGTCGGTGATCTTGTCTCCGATGCGCAGCGCCCGGCGGATCGTGTAGGAGCTGAAGGGAGTGAATGAGGCGGTTGCGGCGACGAAAC
>MPNF01000306.1 GCA_002238885.1 Alphaproteobacteria bacterium bin95
GGGGAGGCGCACCCGGGTTCGGTCCGGAAGGTGCGTGTCCGCGGGGTCGAGGCGGGAAGGCTGGTCGCGGAGGTGCTCGCGGCGTGAGCTGGCTTCAGCGCCTGAAACAGGGGCTGTCGCGATCCTCCGACCGCCTCGCGGACGGGATTGCGGGCATCTTCAACCGGCGCCGGCTGGACGATGAGGCCCTGGAAGAGCTGGAAGACCTGCTCATCATGGCCGACCTCGGGCCGGCCACCGCCGCGCGGCTCGCGTCCGGCCTCGCGAGCGCACGCTTCGGCAAGGAAGTGTCGAGCGAGGAAGTGCGCGGCGTGCTGGCCGACGAGATCGCGGGCATGCTGGAGCCGGTGGCGCGCCCGCTGCTCGCCGACCCGGCGCGCAAGCCGCATGTCATCCTGGTCGTGGGCGTGAACGGCACCGGCAAGACGACGACGATCGGCAAGCTCGCCCACGCCTTCCGCGCCGAGGGGCGGTCCGTGTTGCTGGCGGCGGGCGACACCTTCCGGGCGGCGGCAGTGGAGCAATTGCAACTATGGGGCGAGCGGGTCGGCGCGCCGGTCGTGGCCCGCCCGACCGGGGCCGATGCGGCCGGTCTCGTCTTCGACGCCCACGGACA
Organism: Alphaproteobacteria bacterium bin95; assembly: GCA_002238885.1. Lineage (GTDB taxonomy): Bacteria > Pseudomonadota > Alphaproteobacteria > Bin95 > Bin95 > Bin95. The sequence continues at coordinate 617 of MPNF01000306.1, forward strand.
GGCGATCCGGGACAGGACCGACATCCTGCTGATCGACACGGCCGGGCGGCTGCACAACAAGGCCAACCTGATGGACGAGCTCTCCAAGATCGCCCGCGTAATCGCCAAGCAGGACGCGGACGCGCCGCACAACACCGTATTGACGCTGGACGCCACCACCGGCCAGAACGCGCTGAGCCAGGTCCGGGCCTTTCGCGACATGGCGGAGGTGACCGGGCTGGTCGTGACCAAGCTCGACGGCTCGGCCAGAGGCGGCGTGGTGGTGGCGCTGGCAGAGAACATCGGCCTCCCGGTCCACGCGGTCGGCGTCGGCGAAGGCGAAGACGACCTCCGCCCCTTCGACCCCCGCGACTTCGCCCGCAGCCTCATGGGGCTGGAATGAGGGGTGGACTTCCGGTCAGTAGTCCTTTGCCCGGCCTCCCGCCGAAAGCCGGGCGATGACGCCGCGTAGCGTGCGGACTTCCTGGTCGGTGAGGCCGGCGCGGGCGAAGATGGCGCGCAGGTTGCGCTGGACGGTGGGCTTGAGCTTCGGTTCGCGATAGTAGCCGGCGGCGTCAAGCGCGCCGTCGAGATGGCGCCAGAAGCCCTCGAAGGCTTCAGCCGCGGCAAGCTCGCTCGGGACCGGCGTTTCAGATGGCGGGCCGGCCATGCGCCACTCCCAGGCCATCAGGAGCACCGCCTGGGCGAGATTGAGCGAGGGGAAGTCCGGGTTGAGCGGCGCCTCGACGACGGCAGCCGCGAGGCCCACCTCGTCATTGTCGAGGCCGCTGCGCTCCGGGCCGAACAATATGCCCGCCCGCGCGCCTGACTCGCGGAGGAGCCGGGCCGCCTCGCGGGGGCCGTGGACGGGCTTCTCGACGTCGCGCGGCCGCGCCGTCGTCGCCAGCACGAGTTGCAGGTCGGCAGCCGCTTCGGCCGCGGTGTCGAAGACGCGCGCGCTGTCGATCACGGCATTGCCTCCGGCTGCCGCCGCGCGGGCCGCCGGGTTCGGCCATCCGTCGCGCGGGGCCACGATCCGGAGTTCGTCCAGGCCGCAATTCGCCATGGCGCGCGCCGCCATGCCGATATTCTCGCCGAGTTGCGGGCGCACCAGCACGATGGCGGGCGGGCGGCTCACCGTTCCGCGTTGAGCAGCTTGTAGGTCAGGCTGTCGTTCAGCGCCTCGTAGGACGCATTGATGATGTTCCCGGACACGCCCACGGTCGTCCAGCGGGCGCCGGTTTCGTCGGTGCTCTCGATGAGCACCCGCGTGACGGCCGCCGTGCCGTCGCCCGGCGTGAGGATGCGCACCCGGTAGTCTGTCAGCCGCACGCCTTCGAGGCAGGCATAATCCGGCAACAGCGCAAGGCGGAGCGCAGCGTCGAGCGCGTTCACCGGCCCGTTGCCTTCCGCCACCTGCATGGACCGGCGTCCGTCGACGGAGAGCTTCACCACCGCCTCCGACATGGTCACCAGCTCGCGCCTTGCGTTGAAGCGCCGCTCGTCGGTGACGCGGAAGCTGTCGAGCGACCAGTAGTCCGGCACGGTCTGGAGCATCCGGCGCGCCAGCAGCTCGAAACTCGCCACCGCGCCGTCATACGCATAGCCCTGGAACTCTCGCTCCTTCACCAGATCGACCAGGCGCGCGACGCGCGGGTCGTCCCGATCCACATCGAGCCCGATCTCCCGGAAGCGCGCGAGGATGTTCGCGCGGCCCGACTGGTCCGAGACCAGGATCTGGCGCTTGTTGCCAACCGCCTCCGGCACAATGTGCTCGTAGAAGCCCGGGTCCTTCTCCACCGCCGAGACGTGCAGGCCCGCCTTGTGCGCGAAGGCCGAAACGCCGACATAGGGAGCGTGGCGGTTCGATGGACGGTTGAGCCGTTCGTCGAACGCCCGCGAGACCTGTGTGAGACGCACCAGCCCGTCCGCCGGAACCCCGGTCTCAAAGCCCATCTTGAGGGTGAGGGTGGGTAGCAGGGCCACGAGGTCGGCATTGCCGCAACGCTCGCCAAGACCGTTCAGCGTCCCTTGCACCTGACGCACGCCGGCTCGCACCGCCGCCAGCGTGTTGGCGACGGCATTGCCGGTGTCGTTGTGCGTATGGATGCCGAGCCGGGCGCCCGGTACGACCTGCGCCGCGCTGCCGACCGCAGCCTCGATTTCGTGGGGGAGCGTGCCGCCATTTGTGTCGCAGAGGACGACCCAACGCGCGCCCGCATCCAGCGCCGTCTCCAGCACCTTGAGCGCATAGTCGGGATTGGCCTTGTAGCCGTCGAAGAAATGCTCCGCGTCGAACAGGGCCTCCTTGTTGCGCCGGACGATTTCGGCGACGGAATCGCGGATCATCGCCAGGTTTTCGTCGAGCGAAACACCGAGGGCCTGCTCCGCATGCCGCGCGTCCGACTTGCCAACCAGGCAGATCGTATCGACGCAGGAGCGCAGCGTAACCGCGAGACCGGGGTCGTTGGCCGCCGACCGGCCGGCCCGGCGCGTCATGCCGAAAGCCGTCAGGCGGGCGCGGGAGAGAGCCGGCGGGTCCGCGAAGAAGCCGTCGTCCGTCGGATTGGCGCCGGGCCAACCGCCCTCGACATAGTCGATACCGAGCGCGTCGAGGTCGCGGGCGATGGCGGCCTTGTCCGCGATATTGAAGTCGACGCCCTGGGTCTGGGCGCCGTCGCGAAGCGTCGTGTCGAAAAGGTAGAGGCGGTTGTCGTTCATGGTGGCCCTCCGGGCCGGACGAGCAAGCGCCGGGGTATAGCGCCCCCGCGGGGCCGGGTCGAGGCTGGCGCGCGCCTCCGAGATTGAACGCCCGACCGCCTCGACTATGGTGACAAGGCCTCCGCAACGCGAACCGCCCATCCATGAGCATTCTCGTCACCGGCGTCGCCGGCTTCATCGGCATGCACACCGCCGCCGCCCTGCTTGCCCGCGGCGAAGCCGTGATCGGGGTCGACAATCTCGACGGCTATTACGATCCGGTGCTGAAGCGCGCCCGGCTGGCCCGCCTGAACGGCCTGCCCGGTTTCACCTTCGTACGCGCCGACATTGCCGACGACGAGGCGATGGACCGGCTGTCGCTCGACGGTGTGGACCGGATCCTGCACCTCGCCGCCCAGGCCGGCGTACGCTATTCGCTCGAAAATCCGCGCGCCTATATCCGGGCCAACATCTCAGGCCATCTGAACCTGCTGGAACTGGCGCGGCGGCGGGAAGTCTCACATTTCGTCTATGCGAGCTCGTCCTCGGTCTATGGAGACGCCGGCTCCGGTCCGCTCGCCGTCGATGCGACGGCCGACCGGCCGCGGTCGCTATACGCGGCCACCAAGCGAAGCGACGAGCTGATGACGGAGTGCTATGCGCATCTCTACGGCTTTCGTGCGACGGGGCTCCGCTATTTCACGGTTTACGGCCCCTGGGGCCGGCCCGACATGGCGCCGACCCTGTTTGCGCGCGCAATGCTCGCCGGCGATCCGATCCGGGTCTTCAACGAAGGCCGGCTCGCCCGGGATTTCACTTTCGTCGAGGATGCGGTCGCCGGCACGCTCGGCGCGCTCGACCGGACCGGGGACGGCCACCGGATCTACAATATCGGCAATGGCCGCGCCGAGCCCCTGATGCGGTTCATACGCACGCTCGAAGCGGTCCTCGGCACGCGGGCGCGCCTCGACCTCCAGCCGATGCAGCCGGGAGACGTGCTCGAAACCTGCGCCGACATCGGGGAAGCGGAACGGCACTTCGGCTACGCCCCCCGGACCGCGATCGACGAGGGGCTGCCCCGTTTCGCCTCCTGGTACCGGGACTACTACGGCACCGGCCCATAGACGAAGACGGGAAATGGGGCGGATAACGACCCGGCCTGGCAACAGCTATGCTTTTCTTGCATCCAATTTCTCAAAAAAAGCATTTTGACTTCGCGTTACAGGACGGTACGCGAACCTGGTCGAATGCGCGCGCCCT
>MPNF01000307.1 GCA_002238885.1 Alphaproteobacteria bacterium bin95
TGGTCGCGCCGACTTCGCCTGTGCCCTGGGCCATCGACCTCGTGAACGGCGACAACCGTCTCGGCGGCAGTTCGGGCCTCGCCGCCGTCTCCGGCTATCCGAGCGTCACCGTGCCCGCCGGCTATGTCGCCGGCCTGCCGGTGGGCCTGTCCTTCATCGCCGGCGCCTGGCGGGACGGGCCGCTGATCGGTTATGCCTACGCCTTCGAGCAGGCGGCAAGGGCGCGGGTTCCACCGGGCCCCGCCCGGAACTGGCTGGACGGTCCCGGGTCCGGATCGGCCGGCCCTGTCCTGCGTGGTCGATAGACTGGCGGGGTTCGCTTATGTCAGGCTTCTGCCGCAAACTCGGAAGCTGCCTCGGTCCGGCAACAGCAAAGCAAAGCTCCCAGTCATGAAAACCCGGCACATCAAGCTGACATCGCATCCCGAAGACCGAAAGCGGGCTGCAACGCTCCGATGGGGCGCGGCGACATGCGAGGAGCGCGGCCCGGTCGTGGGGACACAGACGCCGCAGCGCAACGCGATCGGCGCGCATTCCGGCTCCTATTCCCTCTATCGCGCACTTGCGATTGCCGCGGGCACGCTCGATCCCGTGCATGTGCCCGACCTGACCGACACCTCTCCGGCGGAACGGATCGGGCCGCACCCGCAATGGGCCTCGCCGGAGCGCATCGTCTCCATGGACCCCTACGGGCATCTGGTGAACGAGGCCTGGGGCGACAGGCTGCGGCAGGGCTGGGATATCCGCCCGACAATCGCCGTCACCAAGGCACGGCTGGAACTGCCGGAATTCGACAGCGCCATCGCGGAGGGCCGGGTAAAGGTCGATGGCCGGATCGTGACCGGGAGCGGCGATGTGCGCGTCACCAAGGTGGCGGTCGAGCCGGTCTGGTATCTTCCGGGCATCGCCGAACGGTTCGGCGTGAGCGAAAGCGAACTGAGGCGCTCCCTGTACGAACACTCCGGCGGGATGTTCGCGGAGCTTGTCACCCGCAACGACCTCAAGGTGTTCCTTCCGCCTATCGGCGGCATAACCGCCTATCTGTTCGGCGACCTCGACGCAATTGCCGATCCCGGCCGCAAGGTCGCCTGCCGCGTGCATGACGAGTGCAACGGCTCCGACGTGTTCGGCTCCGACATCTGCACCTGCCGGCCGTACCTCGTACACGGCATCGAGGTTTGCGTGGAGACCGCGCAGAAGGGTGGCTGCGGTGTGGTCGTTTACAACCGGAAGGAGGGGCGCGCTCTCGGCGAGGTCACGAAGTTCCTGGTTTACAACGCCCGGAAACGGCAGCCGGGCGGAGACCGCGCGGAAACCTATTTCGAGCGGACCGAATGCGTTGCCGGGGTGCAGGACATGCGTTTCCAGGAGCTGATGCCCGACGTCCTGCACTGGCTCGGCATCGAGCGCATCGACCGCTTCGTCTCGATGAGCAACATGAAGTTCGACGCCCTGGCGCGTCAGGGGATCGACATTGTCGAGCGCGTCCCGATTCCGGCAGGGCTCGTCCCCGACGATGCGAGCGTGGAGATCCATGCGAAGACGGCGGCCGGATATTTCAGCCCGACGCCGGTGACTGAAGAGGACCTGACTGCGGCCAGGGGCCGGGGGCTGCACGAGTAGCCGGAAGCAGAACTCTGTTCTCCAGGGAAACACCCCCTTGAACGCACGGCCCCGCACGCCGGCGCGCAGCCCGGCCGCAGTCCGCCTCGGCCGGCCCGCGGAGATCAGGCGGCGCTGCCACGAGATCCTCGCTATCGGCGAGCGCGGGGACCTTCCGCATTTCGATGTCCGCACCGACCGGCTTGCAGCCGCCGCCGGGATTGTCGCCGGCGTGACGAGGGAACGATATCCGGACCTCGCCGTTCCGCCGCACAGCCGCTGGCGGCATTTCGAGGTCGGCGGAACCGACCGCTGGAACATGCTGGCCCGCGGTCTCGACCCCGACGAGCGGGCGCGGGCCGCATTCGACCTGGTCGTCCCGAGCGTGCTCCTCGACGCCGGGGCGGGCGCCGGCTGGCGCTATCGCGAGGCGGGAACCGGGCAGGAGTTCGCAAGATCGGAAGGCCTCGCGGTCGCGAGTTTCGCCATGTTCTCGGCGGGTGTGTTCTCGTCGGATGCCGCCCGTCCCTTGCGCACGGACGCGAGCGCCCTACGGGCCTGCGATCCGCAGCGTCTGGCGGGGGCGTTCCAGGCGGGTCCCGGCAACCGGCTGAAGGGCATGGAAGGCCGCGCAGGCCTGCTGCGCGCGCTCGGCGAAGCGCTTGAGAAGCGGCCCGACCTTTTCGGCTCTCCGCCCAGGGTCGGCGGCCTTTACGACCGGTTTCGCGCGCTGCCGGCGCCTCCCAGCACGGCGGAACTCCTGGAAACGCTGCTCGATGCGCTCCATCCGATCTGGCCGGAGCGCATTGTCGTGGACGGCTCCAGCCTGGGCGATGTGTGGCGCCACCCAAGCCTCCGGCGCGGCGACGAGACGGACAGGCTCGTCCCCTTCCACAAGCTCACGCAATGGCTGGCATATTCGCTGATGGAGCCTTTGGCCGAAGCGGGCATCCGCGTGCGCGACCCCGACGGCCTGACGGGGCTCGCGGGAAACCGCAATGGCGGGGCGGTCCTCCGCACGGGGGGGGCGGAATACCGCAATGGCGGACTGTTCATCGACGCGGGCGTGCTGGAGCCGCGGGACAAGGGGGTTTTCACCGTCGAGCATTCTCCCGGCGCCGAACTTGTCGTGGAATGGCGTGCGCTTACGCTCGCGCTCCTGGACAGGCTGGCGCCGCTCGTCCGGGACCGACTAGAGCTGGACGAGGCGCAATTGCCGCTCGCGGGAATTCTGGAAGGCGGAACATGGGCGGCAGGGCGTATGCTGGCACGTCGGGCGCGTGAAGGCGGCGAGCCGCCGATCCGCCTGGCCTCGGACGGCACGGTATTCTGACTTCGGAATCGAAACGGGAATTTCTGCGATGGACAATGTTACGGTCGTCGATCATCCGCTCGTCCAGCACAAGCTGTCCCTCATGCGCCGAAAGGAAACCGACACCGCCCGGTTCCGGCTGCTGCTGCGCGAGACTTCCCTGTTGCTGGGTTACGAAGTCACCCGCGACCTTGCAACCGAGATCCGCAGCATCGAGACGCCGCTCGCGGAGACGCGCGCGCCGTTCCTGACGGGCAAGAAGCTCGTCCTCATTTCGATCCTGCGGGCGGGGAACGGTCTGCTGGAGGGAATGCTCGACCTCATCCCCTCGGCCCGCGTCGGGCATGTCGGGCTCTATCGCGACCCCGAGACGCTGGTGGCGATGGAATACTACTTCAAGGTGCCGGACGACCTCGCGGACCGCCCGGTGATCGTTCTCGACCCGATGCTGGCGACGGGAAACTCCGCTGTCGCGGCGGTCTCCAGACTCAAGGAGGCGCACGCACGCGATATCAAGATGCTGTGCCTGCTTGCGGCTCCGGAGGGAATCGAAGCCTTCCACGCTGTCCACCCGGAAGTGGCGATCGTCACTGCGGCCATCGACGAGCGCCTCGACGACCACGGATACATCGTTCCGGGGCTCGGAGACGCCGGCGACAGGCTTTACGGCAACAAGTGAGCCTTCTGCGGAGTGTTATTCGTCCGCTGCGGAAGACGGTGCCGGTCCGGCCCCGGCCGCCAGGTGGATCTTCTCGATATAGTGTTCGGCGAGCGTCACGGCGTCTCCGGCGTCTTCGAAGATCCCGTTGAGCAGGGCGTCGTAATTGGGCTGGTGGAAGAAGACCAGCGAGATGCGGTCGCGTTGCGGGGCCCCTTCGGGCGGGTTGGCGACCCGGTGCAGGGTGGATGCCCAGCGCCCGCCGGTCCAGCGCGCCATCGCGTCCCCTAGATTGCAGACGAAGGCGTCGGCGGGCGGGCGCAGATCGGTCCAGCCACCGCGCGGAAGCCTGACCTGCAGGGTCCCCGGCACGTCATCGCCGCGAAGGACGGTGAGCGTGCCGTAGTCGGTATGGGCGCCGGCGCGCAGCTGCCGTTTCGCCGGAGCGCCGGGTTGCCCCGGGTGGCGGATGAGCCGGCACCCCCCGGCCGGGCCGGCCCCCGGCCCCGCCACCGCCGCGAGGGGGGGTGAGGGGCCGGTAGTGGGTAGGGGCGCCGGCGCGCAGCTGCCGTTTCGCCGGAGCGCCGGTTTGCGCCGGGTAGCGGATGAGCCGCAACCCGCAGGCCGGCCGGTCGATCTTGTCGGCGAAAAAATCCTCTTCGAGTCCGAGCGCCATCGCCATTGCCCCCATCAGCCGGTCGCAGAGCCCGAGCAGGGCACGGAAATATCCGTCCACGGTCTCGCGGAACTCTTCGGGCCTGGCGGGGTATCGGTTGTCCGCGAAGAAATACTCCGCCACTTCGCCCCGGTAATAGTCCTCGTCGGGGACATCGGGCGGGCCCATCGCAAAGGCTTCCTGCAGGTCAGGCGGCGTCTCCTCGCCCAGCGTGTAGGCAAGCGAGCGGTCCGCGAACGGGTAGTAGCCGCGCCCGACCCGGTTCTGCGGACGCAGGATGAGGCGCTTCTCCTCGACCGGCCGGGC
>MPNF01000308.1 GCA_002238885.1 Alphaproteobacteria bacterium bin95
TTCCCTGCGCCCGTATCGTGCCCATTCGTCCTCCCGTGCGCAGGTTCACAGCCGTCGTCGAACGATGCCCCGACACCGGCGTCTATGTCGGCTACATCCCCGGTCTCGCCGGCGCCCGCGCACAGGGCGAAACTGTCGACGAACTCAACGCCAATCTCGTCGAAACCGTCTCGCTCATACTTGAGCAAGGCGAGCCCGCCTTCGACACCGAATTTGCCGGCATCCTGACCGTTCGCTTCTGACTTGCCGCACGGCACCGGACCCTCGACCGCAGCGAGGGCGGCGGGATGAAGCTGTAGGCGCGACGTGCACGGCAGGCATGGCCATAGAAGAAACCATATAAACCGCACCCGCTCGCCGGTCCGTCAGGCTATACAATTTGTCAATTGTTCAGGATACAGATGAGAATCAATAACTTGTATAATTCTTGCTTAGCCCCGTCGTTGCAGGATATCGGGACTATTTAACTATTCTACAATTTCACCGCGCCACAAAAGTCGGAGAGCAGTTTGGCGAACGCGCCAGGCTTCGGGCGGTCAGGGCGAGAGGCCGCGTTCCGCCGCCCGGCGGTCCACTCCGGCGGCGATCTCCGCCGCGCGCGCACCGCCGAAATGAGCGGCGAGAAGCGCGTCGCGTTCTTCGCGCAAGCCCCGGCCCGCCATGTCCAGCAGCACCGCATCGAACACGAACGCCGCCATCGCCGCCTGCTCCGCAATCTGCCTGTCGCCCGGCAGACGCGCCGCAAGGTCCCTGACGCCGTCGAGCAATGCCTGCTGCTGCGCCGGGTCCAGCACCAGGCCCTCCGCACCCGCCGGCAGCGCGTCCCCGGCCTCGCCCCTCTCCATGAGAGCGGCCGCCTCCATCGCACAGTCGATCAGGTAGCGCGAGATCGTCTTGCCGGCCGCATCGGCAAGCCGGCGGCTCCGGGACCATTCCGTGTCCGTGCAGGAGATCGACAGATGGACCCCCGAAATCCTGCTCTTCGGTCCGGGGCGTTTCCGGCTCACCGTTTCCCTCCCGCCGGACCCGGACGGTCGAACAGGCTTCCGGGCGAGCCGGAACCATCCGGCGCCGATGGCGGGACACGGTCGGTCTCGACCGCCAGCCGGCGATGCACGAAGGCGAGCGCCTCCAGCACCGTTACCCCGATCCCGGGCAGGGGCTCCCGCAATGCCGTGTCCAGCACCGCGAGCCTCTCCATACCCTCGACCAGGGACCTCTGTTCCCCGCCGGTCAGCACCAGGGCTTCACCGACCGGTCCCTGGCCGAGAGCCGCCGCATTGCGCAGGCCGCTGGCGATCACGAACCGGGAGACCGGGTCCCCCAGCTTCGCCGCCGCCGCCTGGATCGTCGCCTTCTCCACCGGCGTGCAATAGAGCGTCCGCTGCCGCGCCTTCCTCATCCCAGGCCCTCCTCCTCCGCCAGTTGCGCATCCACCCGGGCGGCCACTTTCCTCCAGGTCTCTTTCTCGTCCTCCCGGCTCGCCATGCGCTGCTGTTCGATCCGCGACAGGACCGTTACCTCCCGCAGCACCCGGCGCAGCAGTTCCGGCGATGGGTCCGCCACCGCCGTCGGCGGCGTCTCCGCCGGGCCTGCGAGCCGGTGCGCGATATAGCGCGAGACCAGCATGCCGGCCGCGTTTGCGCGCGCCCCGATGCGCTCCCACTCATGGTCGGTCAAGTTCACGGCGCGCTGCTTGCGCTTTCCCTCGGGTCCCCTCATCACTCTCTGTCCCTTCCTGTCGATAGCGATACAATCGGCTCATTATGGCGCCATCTGTTTTCACTAACCTATATCCTTTACCGTAGCGATATCCCGGCATATCCCACATCATGCTCGACACGAATGGCTCCAACACCCGTCAGTCATCGAATCCACCGTTTCAGTTCCCGAATTTCCACAAAAGTCAGTCATCCCTATCGATCATTGTCACCGCTATACAAGACCACCGCTCTTGACAGCCACCCGAACCTATTGCAAAACATACACTCCATGGGAGACAGATAACGCTATACAAATAGTTATATAGTGTCAATCTGAATTGTTTCAGGTTACACCGACGATGGCTGGGTCGAGGCCGTCCGCGAGGCGACCGGCGGGCGGGGCGTGGATGTAATTTTCGACCCTGTGGGCGGTGAAGTGTTCAATCTCGCGCTCAAGGTCATTGCCGTCGAGGGCCGCGCGCTCATCATCGGCTTCGCCGGCGGCGCCATCCAGCAGATCGCCGCCAACCGCCTGCTGCTCAAGAACGCCTCGGCCGTCGGCGCCATCTGGGGCGGTTATTTCCGAAGCCACCCCGAATACACCCATGAGGTCGTGGCGGACTGCTACGCCATGCTCGCGCGCGGCGAGATCGAGCCCGTCGTCTCTGCCCGCTACCCGCTAAACGACCTGCCCGCCGCCCTTCGCGCGCTGGCCTCGCGCCGCACCTGGGGCAAGGTCCTGCTGGAAGTGTAAATTCATCCTGCTATGATTAGGTACTGAATGTCATACCAACGGACGTGAAGAGTCGCTCAATGGCACAGAAGCTGAACAAGCATGGCGCAAAAGCCCGCCAGATCGATTCGCAAACCCATTCGGCCAATGCAACCTACGCCAAGCAGCGTGTGACTCCGACGTCCGAAAAGATCATCGAGCAAATTTCGGTAAAGCGCCGAAAGGCCATGCAGGTCCTCGCAAATCGGTAGGCGGCACTACCGTGTTACCTGGGCCGATGCCGTTCGAGGCCACGAGGAAGCTCTCAAGTTCGGTGGCGCTCCAGGGGTCGTCAACGAGCATGCGATCCGGTCTGCTCTCGCTCGCCCGTACCACGGATACCACCGGCCGATCCACCAAAAGGCGGCCGCACTGGTTCACGGAGTTGTCTCCAATCACGGATTTGCGGACGGAAACAAGCGAACGGCGCTGTATCTTGTGGAGTTGATGGTCGGGAGAAGCGGCTACGAACTCGTCGAGATCGACGAAGCGGTTGCGGACACCATCACCGATGCCGCGTCCGGCAGGATCGGCTATGAGGAATTGGTAGATTGGTTTCGCGGGCGCCTGGTTCGGCGTGGCGATCGATAGCCATTCGGACATTGCCCACGCTAAATCGGAAAGGCCGAGAGCCGGGCCTTGGATACGGATAGCCTCGGCGACCGGGAGAGGTCGCGCACAGAACGCAGCCGATTGGAGATGCAGACATGATCCGCGCCGTTCGCGCCAAGCCCGGCAGCCCGCAGCGCCTGGAAATTGCCGAGGTCGAGGAGCGTCCGCCTTTCTCCAACGAAGCATTGGTGCGCGTCACCGCCTTTTCGCTCAATCGCGGCGAGGTGCGCCGGTCGGAGCGCGCGGACCGGCCGATCCGTATCGGCTGGGACCACCAGCGCGCCGGCGAGCCGGGGGCGGGGGGAGCGGGTGGGAGCGGGTGGGCCGGCCGATCCGTATCGGCTGGGACATCGCGGGCACCGTCGAGCGGGCGGCGGCGGACGGCTCCAGCCCGCCGGAGGGCGCGCGCGTCGTCGGCTTTTCGCCGCGCATGGAGGGCTGGGCCGAGCGCACGGCGATCCCCGGCTCCTATCTCTGCTCGATACCGGACGGCGTGAGCGACAGCGCTGCGGCGACGCTGCCCGTGGCCGGGCTTACGGCGCTGCACTCCATCGACGCGGGCGACTGCCTCATCGGCGCGCGCGTGCTGGTGACTGGGGCGACCGGCGGTGTGGGCGTGTTCGCCGCCCAGCTTGCGCGCCTCGGCGGCGCGGAGGTGGTCTCCCAGGTAAGGCGCGAGGACCAGCGTGCCTTTGCCGACCGGATCGGCCTCGGCACGGTCCTCGTCAGTCCGGACGGCAGCGGCATCGAGGATGCCGGGCCCTACCGGCTGGTGGTGGACGGCGTCGCCGGGCCGATCCTCGAAGCCGGCGTGCGGTCCCTCGGCCCCGAGGGTCTGGCGGTCTGCTACGGCGTAACCGCCGCGCCCGCCATCTCCGTCGTCGTCGGCGAGTTCATGACGCGCGGCCTCGCCCGCATCCTCGGTTTCCACCTTTACTACAAGAGCGAGATCGCGCCGCCGCGCGACCATCTCGCCCGTCTGCTGCGCCTGGTGGAACAGGGCCGGCTGGATACGGCTATCGAGCGCGAGGCGTCCTGGAAGGAAGTCGCGCACACTGCCGACGACCTGATCGAGCGCCGCTTCCCCGGCAAGGCCGTGCTGCACGTCGACTGAACCGGGGTCAAGCCAGACCGCTGACGGTTTCGGCCGCCAGGCTGCGGACGACCGCGCGCAGGGCCTCGTCGCTGTTGGCATCGCCGCCCGAGGCTTCAAAAACCGCCCGCTGGCGTTCGGCCGAAGTGCCCTGCCTGACGATTTTCCGGGCGCGTTCCACCTCGGCCGTGCAGCCCAGCGCCTCGGCATCTTCCTGCACGAGCTCCAGAAGCTCGTCGGTCAGGTCGGCCAGCGGAACGAGCGCGCGCTTGCCGAAGTCCACCAACCGGCTTTGGCTGCCATAGCGCTGCGCCAGCCAGCGGTTTTCCTGAATCAGCATGTTGGGATATTCGCGCCAGCGCT
>MPNF01000309.1 GCA_002238885.1 Alphaproteobacteria bacterium bin95
TGTGCACGACGATGAAGGCCAGCGATGTCACCGACACGCTGACACTGGCCCTGCAGGCCTCAGGCCGTGACGGGGCCAGGGTCGTTCACAAACCACGACTGCTCAGCGACAACGGCTCGTCCTACATCGCCGGCGACCTTGCGGCCAGGCTCGAGGACCGGGGTATCGACCACCTGCGCGGCGCACCGAACCATCCCCGGACACAGGGCAAGATCGAGCGCTGGCACCAGACCCTGAAGAACCGCGTCCTGCTGGAGAACTGCTACCTGCCCGGAGACCCGGAAGCGCAGGTCAGCGCCTTCGTCGATCGGTACAACCACCGGCGCTACCACGAGAGCCTCGGCAACCTCACCCCAGCCGACGTCTACTTCAGGCGTCACCACGCCATCATCGAGAAAAGGAAAAAGGTCAAGGAGCTGACCATCCGCAAACGCCGCCTGGCCCATCGCCAACAAGCAGCATAACATCAACCACGATGAGCTAGGGCCTCCTTTAGAAAACTGATCCAACCGTCCCATTCATTCTGACGACGGACACTCACCATCATGCAATAGACGCGCTCGGGCCCGTCCTCCTCCAGCAGCACCGCCTTCGTATGCGTGTTCGCGCCGTTCCACTGCCTCTCGATCGCATCGTCGCGCAATCCCCTGTCAGGTACCGGCTCCCTCTGCGTGGTGACCTCGGCGATCACGGAGAAGCCGTCATAGTCGGCGCGGGCGTCGGGATTTTCCGAGGGAGCGTGTCCGTAGGGAAGCGGCACGCCCGTTTCCTGGTCGAGATGCACGCAGCATGGGCAGAACGCGCTTTTCGGGTTGCCCAGGCAACTGAGCAGCATGCCGACGATCAATTCCAAGCCGAGCCCCTTGACCAGAGGGCGTACTTCCTCCTGGAGTTTCGAGAGTGGAGGAACGACCTCTCCCTTTTTTCGTCGGCTTTCAGCCCAGCCCATGGCTTCGAGATCCACCGCGGCGGCGCTGTCGAACCCGATCGACGGATAGACGTATCGAGCGTTCACGCCCTGGTCCTCGTTCAGCAGATATGTCGCCGCGAGGTCGAGAACGCGGGGCGCGATGGCTTTGTCCGGACCGGGGAAAGGCCCCCGCTCCGTCGGCACTTCGCCGACCTCTATGCGCGCCGTCAGCGTCATTGACCCGTCTCCCGCATCTCCTTGCGCTTTCTGCGCTCGCTGCTCTTCCTGCCCGGCCGCCATTCGTTCACCGGGCGCAGCCATTGAAGGCCGCCGGGCAGGCCGACGGGGTAGAGCACGCGGGCGTTGCAGAGCATGAGAGCGCTCGACCTCGCGGCGGCGATCTTCGCCCAGGCTTCCTCGCCATAGGTGTCCTCCAGCCACTCCGCGGCGCCGTCCGCCATGACGAGGGCGGCATACTCGATGCCGCCTTCGCCGGCAGCCAAATTCTTCAAGGCCTTCCTTCTAGTCGCCACGATCCCCTTGGCAAACCGTCTGGCCGAACGGGACTGAAAGTCCTCCTTCCCGTGAACCCCCGACAGCCAGAAATTCAGCCGCATGAACTCGGCGAGACAGAGCGCCGGGCGGTAGCGGGCGGATTCGGGCTTGTCCCTGCGCTCCTCGCCCGCGTCCCGGATCCAGCCGCAAACCCTCCTGAACGCGCCGTCGACCCGGCGCTCTTCCCCGTCCACCCCCGCTATGCGGTAGTTCTCGGGCAGCGCCTCCCGGAGAACCTTCCGGTCCCCAATGCAGTCATGGCCCTTCGGCGTCACCCGGTTCCCGTCGTCGACGAACCCCAATTGCAGCAACTGGTCGAGACAGTCCTCCGCCATGGCAGGAAGGACCGCGGACTGGGCCGGCAAGACCGGAAAGCCGTTCTCGTCCTCGACATCCGTCCCGAACAGTCCGAGTCCTTCGAGATGCTCGATGCCGAGGCCCTCATTTCGGATCGCATCATCCACCACCTCGTAAGGACTGCGTCCGTCGCCACCCGCCGCCGCCAGCGCCTTGAGCGCGAGCGGCAGGAAATACAGATCCTGCTGCACGCCGGCGAAGAAGGGTGCCTTATTCATCGCCGAGCCTCTTCGTCAGTTCCACGGCATGGCGCCAGCCCAGGCGGAAATCGAGGTGCCGCTCCACCTTGAAGCCTTGCCGGTCCTCCCGGCGCACCAGGCCGAGCATGGCGGGCGCCTGCGGCCGCCCGGACTCGAACGCGTGAATGTTGTGGTAGTTGAAGGCAATCCAACTCAACCACACCCCGCTGGCCGCGAATTCGACATTTTCCGAGGAATTCTTGCGGCTGATCCCTCCTTCCGCTCAATGTTCGGGCCGACTGAGCACCTTGGCCCGCCCGCGCATCGCATTGATGCCCGTGTCCACCGATTGCAGGCTGGTCTTCTCCAGGAACAAGGCCAACTCCTTGGCGGGCGGCCAGTCCCGGTCGGGCCCCTGGGACAGCCACATCACGATCAGGCGTCCAGCGTCCTTGCTGGGGCGTTCAAGCCATCCCCAACCCCCGTTCTCCGACCAACCGCCCTGAACCACTTGCCGAAAGAGACTGGCCTTCGCCTGGGCCGTTCCGCCGCCCTTCCTCTCCTCTTCCTCGATCCTCCGTTTCCAGTCGTCTGCGAGCCGGCGCTTCTCGGACGCCCAGCCCTTGCCGCGCTTCCGGGACGACTTGTCGGGCTTGTTCTTGGCCTCGGTCTGCACCACCGCAATCTCGGCGCGGCGGAGCGCGTCGTTCTTTGCGCAGGGGGTCTGCAATCTCTCGGCGAACACGGCGACCGCGCTCCTGCAATTCCGCCAGTCCCCGTCCATGGACAGCGTGATCCGGTCGAACCGCTCCGTCAGCTCCTTGACCACCATGAAATGCGCGAGGTTGGCATATTCGGAACGCATATACAGTCCCTGATCGCCGTCCAGATAGGATTGTCGTCGCCTCTTGAGCCACCCATTCACACTGTGGTCCGTTCCGTAGTGGTAGAGATGGTCGAACTGACGGTCGGCAACCGGGAGGGCCGCATCGGCGATCGCCTCGGCCGGAGTCTCCGGAAACGGTCCTCCGTTCCGATGAAACCAGACAGGATGCGCGGCGAGCAGGAAAACCCTGCTGTTGGGGCCGTCGCGCTTGCCCGGCTGGGCGATCCGGAGCGACGTCAATATCGCATCGAGATGGTGTTCGCGGCGCGGATAGTTCTCAGTCGGCGACCGGAGCGTCGCGCTCATTGTGTCGGTAATGAGCGTGGCGACACCGTTGAACGGGCTGGATGGCTCCGCGTCCTTCTTGCCGCCCGCTTCGGCGAACAGGCTGTCGAACCGGTCCGGATAATCCCTCGCCATGAGTTCGGCATTGCAGTAGCTCTGGTAATCGCGAATCCGCCTCGCCAGGACAGCGGTCGCGACCTGAAGGAGATGCACATCGGGCGACCGGTTCTTGATTTCGCCCCCCTGGAACTCGCGCGCCAGTTCGAGCACGTTCGTGCTCTTGTGTATAAGGTCACGGTAGAGAACCGTCAGACGCTTCTTCCGCTTTTTCCACTGTTTGAGATGTTCCGGTTCGCCCAGATTGAACGTCTTCTTACAGGCCTTGCACTTCGCTTTCCTGCTACCCTTCGACTCGTAGCAGCCGCTCTGCTCGAAAACATTGACGCCTTCATTGGCGCAGCCCGGCTCGGAGCAGGCTGCGAATGGTATGCTCTGGCGCTTGAACCACACATAGGCGGCGCGCAGGGACCGGTTCGACACCAGCCGCGTCGTCAAATTACAGGCCAGGCATTTGTAACGCCGGTCGGCCAGATAGCCTGGCAACCGGTCGACCTTGTAGCGCTTCCCGTAGCTCTCAAGGTCCGGCGCCGGACCGAAATTCGGGCACATCGGATTGCGGCAGAAATTGACGTTGAACATGGTCCCCGGCGCGATTTCCGGGAACGGGATCGGTTTGAAGGCCCGAAGGTCTGCCTCGGCCATGACGGGGGCCCGCTTCCCTCGCGGCCGGGCCTTGGCATTCTTCTTCGCGGGCGCGTCCGCCATGGAGTTTTTCCGGCCGACTCTCAGACCTCGATCGGGAAATAGCAGCGAGAGGGGTACAGCTTGTCAAGCCAATCGTGGTCGCCCGCTCTCCCTCCTGGACGGGGTCCGCGCGGGGTCCGATACCGTCCGCGTCAAGCGGCATGCCAACATTGAAATTCAAGGACCGCCGGCGGGTCCCAAAATTGGGGTCGCGCAAAATCGGAGTTTATTGAACTTGCGGAAAAACCCTATATATTGTGGTCATCGGTAAACCAAACACAACAGGCGGGAAGTCCGAAGCATGGATTCCCCCCCCGAAATCGTCAGCGCCTCTCCCACCGCCAGAGCCCTTCGGAATTTAGTGGCACGCCCAATCATATCGGATGTTGAGCGCCGCTTCCAGGAAAAGTACAAAAGCTCAATGGGTTGTGCCGATTTGCTCGGGACAGGCCGCCTGCCCGGAATACAGGGATTTACCCCGAGGGTGAAAGTACATGTGTGCGCACGGTTGAACATTGAGGCGCAACGGCAACGGCGGTCGAGGGGTGCAGCCGTCGCGTAGCC
>MPNF01000310.1 GCA_002238885.1 Alphaproteobacteria bacterium bin95
TCGGTGAGGATGCGCGCCGCTTCCACCAGGCCGAAGACATCCGGCTGGAGTGTGTCGTCCTCGCCGATCACCTCCAGCTTGATCCAGTCGGTCTCGAACACCTCGCGGGCCATCTCCGCCGTCGTCACCGCCTCGCGGACGCTGTGGCAGCCGGCGGTATTGGGCAGCACGCGCACGCCGAGCGAGCGGATCAGCTCCCAGAAGCCCTGGCCCGCGCGCGCCGCGCCGGACTCGCGCCGGAGCGACACGGTGACGACCTCGACGCCGGACGCGCGGATCGCCTCGCCAAGGACCGCCGGAGAGGGATATTGCGCCGTGCCGAGAAACAGGCGCGACGAGGGCTCGAAGCCGTAGAAATCCAAGACCGTTCAGCCTCCCTGCATCGGCGCCACGATTTCGACCGCATCGCCGTCGGAAAGCGGCGCGGACGCCCTCAGCCCCTTCGGCAGGAAGGTGCCGTTGAGCGCCGTCGCCACCACGGCCCCGTTATAGCCCTTTTCATCCAGAAGGTCGGCAAGCGTCGCGGCCTCCGTGCGAAGCGTCTCGCCATTCAGTTCGATGCTGACCGTCATGTCCGCACCCCTTCGCCGAGCACGATGTCCGCGGCCCTGGCCGCCATCGCCGGGGCGAGCAGGAAACCGTGGCGGTAGAGGCCGTTTACATGGAGCCGCCTGCCGTCTCGGACAACCCGGGGGAGGTTGTCGGGGAAGGCGGGGCGCGCATCGGTGCCGATCTCGACGACTTCCGCCTCGCCGAAGGCCGGATGGAGGGCATAGACGGCGCTCAACAGCTCGACCATGGACCGCGCCGTGATGCGCTTGCGTTCGTCGTTCTCGATGGTGGTCGCGCCCAGCATGTAAACGCCGTCGCCGCGCGGCACGAGATAGATCGGAATACGCGGATGGATGAGGCGCACCGTGCGGTTCAGCGCCACCTCGGGGCTGCGGATATAAAGCATCTCGCCCTTCACGCCGCGCAATTCCGGCAGGCGGTCCGCCGCCGCGAGCCCCCGGCAATCGACGCTCCACTCGGCGTCCGGAACGGCCTCGGTGCCGTAGCGGACTTCGACGCCCCTTGCCTCCAGCTGTCCGACCAGCGCCTCCAGCGCCCGGCGGGGATCGAGATGGGCCTCGTCGCGGAAGAGCAGCGCCCGCTGAAAGCGCCCTTCCAGGGCGGGCTCCAGCTCGTCGATGCCGGCCTCGTCGAGCCAGTCGTAGTTCTCCGTGCGGCGAGCGAAGCGCCGGAGCTCGCCGGTGTCCCGGGCCGGTGCGATCACCAGGCTGCCGTGCCGGACCACGCCCGGCACCCGGGCGGCCCAGAAGTCCGCCGCCCCCTGGCCCAGCGCCACCACCTCCGCCTCGGCGTTCTCCCGCTCGCACCAGGGCGCCAGCATGCCGCCGGCATACCAGGAGCACTGGTCCGGCCCGAGGCCGGGGCTGCGGTCCACGACCGAGACCTGTGCACCGCGCTCGGCCAGCACGGTGGCGACCGTCAGGCCCGCAACGCCTGCGCCGATGACGGCAACGCTCGTCATTCCGCCCGGTATCTCGCCGCGAAGGCCTCGTCGATGGTGACGCCGAGGCCCGGCCGGTCCGGAATCTCCAGCATCCCGTCCACGACGGTGAAATCCTCCTCCGCAAGCTCGTGCAGCATCGGATTGGCGCCGACGGAATATTCGACGATGAAGCCGCTCGTGGCCGCCGCCAGCACGTGCAGGCCGGCGGCGAAGGTGCAGGCGCCGCCCCATAGATGCGGAGCGAAGCGGATCTGGTGGGCCGCGGCCAGCGCCTCGATGCGGATGGCCTCGGTGATGCCGCCCGCGATGGACAGGTCCGGCTGGAAGATGTCCGCGGCGCGCAGCAATGCGAGGTCGCGGAAGGCGAAGCGCGTGAACTCGCTCTCGCCGCTCGCGATGGGAATGTCGGTCGAGGCCCGGATTTCGGCCTGGCCCGCCTTGTCGTCGGCGGTCACCGGCTCCTCCAGCCAGCCGATGTGGCAGTCGGCGACCGCACGGCAGAAGCGCTTGGCCTCCGCGACGGCGAAGGTGCCGTGCGCGTCGCAGAAGATGTCGATATCGGGCCCGAGCCCTTCGCGGGCTGCATGCACCCGCTCGATGGAGTGGCCCAGCGTCCCGTCGCCGGAGCCGACGCGCATCTTCACCGCCTTGAAACCGCCCCGGTCGAGGAAGCTCTGCAGCTCGGCCACGATGCCCGCGGTCGGCGCCCAGCCGCCGGAGGCATAGGCCGGCATGGCGGCATGGCGGCGCCCGCCGATCAGCTGCCAGACGGGCCGGTCCAGTTCCTTGCCGAGAATGTCCCAGAGCGCCATGTCGATGCCGGAAATCGCCGAGACCGTGAGCCCGCGCCGGCCCAGCACCGGGAAGACATGGCCGCGGGCGATCGCGTAATGCGCCCGGCTGCCGTTGTACATGACGTCCCAGAGGCGGGAGATGTCGCGCGGGTCCTCGCCGACCAGCAGCGGCCCGAGTTCCCGCTCGACGCAGGCCGCAAGCGCCAGATTGTTGCCGGCCGAACCGACCGCCGCCTTCGCCTCGCCGAAGCCGGTAATGCCGGCGTCGGTCTCGACGCGCACCAGGGTCGAGTCGAAGGCGCGCGTGACACCGAAATCGCTTCGATGCTGGCGTTCCTCCGGGATCGGCACATGCAGCCAGTCCGCACTGACCCTCGTGATTTTCATCGGCCCGCCCCTCCGGTCTCCGCAGCATAGGTTTCGCAGAGCAACGCGGCTTCGTCGAGTGTCTCCGCCACGCCGAAGACATAGCGGTCGGGCCTGAGCAATGCCGCCGCAAGCCCGTGTCCGGCAAGCCAGTCGTTTCCCGCCGCGACCGCCGGCACGCCATGGCTGTCCATGGCCGCATGCTCGCGCAGCAGCAATGCGGGGCCGAGGCCCACCGCATCGTCGAGTCGCCGCCCGTCACCGAGGCGCGGCTGCGGACCCGGACGGCCGGTCAGCGGGCTCCCGCCCCGGTGCAGCCCCGGTCCGAGGCGCGGACGGATCGATTCCATCCGGTCGGTACTCTCCCCCCGTGCGGCGGCAGCGCTCACCATGTCCTCCGTACCGGTCGCATTCAGCAGCCGGCCCATGCGTACGGCAAGCTCCACATAGTCGCGCACATGGGGGATGCGTTCGCTCGCATAGCTGTCCAGCAGGGCCTCGGGCGCGCCGCCCTGAACGACGGCCGCCAGTTTCCAGGAGAGGTTGGCGGCGTCGCGGATGCCGGCGCACATGCCCTGCCCCATGAAGGGCGGTGTCTGGTGGGCGGCGTCGCCGGCGATCAGCAGCCGGCCCCGCCGCCAGCGCCGCGCGACCACGGCGTGGAAGGTGTAGACGACGGCGCGCTCGATCTCCGCGTCTTCCGGTCCGATCCACGGCGCGAGCAGCCGCCAGACCGTTTCGGGATCGTCGCCCTCGCCGTCCTCCACCCGGATTTCCCAGCGCCGCCGGCGGCCGGTGGTGCGCACATAGGTCGCGGGCCTCGCCGGATCGCAGAACTGCCGGGTGTAGTCGCCGAGGTCGGGGCGCGGGCGCTTCAGAGCCAGGTCGATCACCAGCCAGCGTTCGTGGAAGCCAAGGTCCTCGCTACTGCCGCCGATTGCCGCGCGCACGTCCGAGCGCGCGCCGTCGCAGCCGACGACATAGCGCGCATCCAGCGCCTCGGGATCCCCGACCTCGTGCCCGAGCCGCACCCGGACATGGCCGAACCGCTCGAGCCCGGCGCGCAGCACGCCTTCCAGCGTCGGCTGGTGGAAGCGGTAGCTCTCGTGCCAGCCCTGCGGGCCTTCTTCCATCCGCCGCGACCAGTCGAGCATCACCCGCCCGTCGCCGTCCACGAACAGCGTGCCGGGGGAGACATGCGTGCCCGCCGCGATCTCCTCGGCGAGACCGATGGACTGGAAGACGCGCATGACCTCGTCGTCGAAATGCACCGCGCGCGGCAGCGCATAGGCCGTCCGGTCGCGCTCGAAGACATCAACCCGGAGGCCCAGGCGCCCCAGCAGATTGGCGAGGGTCGCCCCCACGGGCCCCAGTCCGACGATGGCGATGTCTGCGCTAGTCATGCTTGTCCGGCAGCGGCGGGAGCGGCAGACTCGCACGAGTCCCCCTCGAAGGAGAAGCTGAGGAATGGCGAAGCTGCGCGAAATGATTGCGGGGCCGGAGCCGGTGCTGGCGCCGCTCGTGCTCAACCCGCTGATGGCGAAGCTGGCGGAGAATGCGGGCTTTCGCGCCCTCTATCTCGGCGGCGGCGCTACCGGCTACATGAAGGTGTGTCTGGAAGCCAACCTCACGCTGACGGAAATGTGCCAGACGGCCATCGAGGTCGGCGCGGTGACGCCGCTGCCGCTCATCTTCGACGCCGCCGCCGGCTTCGGCGACCCGATGCACATGCGCCGGACCATCGCCATGAGCGAGGCGGCCGGCTTCCAGGCCATCGAGATCGAGGACCAGTGGCTGCCGAAGCGCGCCCACCACCATATCGGCCTGGAGCATATGGTGGAGAAGGAAATCATGGCGGCGAAGG
>MPNF01000311.1 GCA_002238885.1 Alphaproteobacteria bacterium bin95
TGGGCGACCGTGTACACATAAGCGCGGCAGGCGTTCATCGTCACATACATGTCGGCGAGCTTGCCCTGCATGAGCTGGAAGGAGCCGATCGGCTGGCCGAACTGCCGGCGGTCGTGCAGATAGGGCAGGGCCTCGTCCATCGCCGCCTGCATGAGGCCGAGCGGCCCGCCGGCGAGCACCAGGCGTTCGTAGTCCAGCCCGCTCATCAGCACCCGCACGCCCCCGTTCTCGCGGCCGAGCAGGTTTTCCTCCGGCACCTCGCAGTCCTCGAAGATAAGCTCGCTGGTGCCGGAGCCGCGCATGCCGAGCTTGTCGAGCTTCTGCCCCGGCCGGAAGCCCCGGAAGCCGCTCTCGACCAGGAAGGCGGAAATGCCGTGCGGGCCCGCCTCCGGCGCGGTCTTGGCATAGACGACCAGCACATCGGCATCCGGGCCGTTGGTGCACCACATCTTGGTGCCGTTCAGCACATAGTGCGAGCCGCGCTTCTCGGCCCGGCAGGACATGGCGACCACGTCGGAGCCCGCGCCCGGCTCGCTCATCGAGAGCGCGCCCACATGCTCGCCGGAGATCAGCCTGGGCAGGTAGCGGCGCTTCTGCGCCTCGCTGCCGTTGCGGCGGATCTGGTTGACGCAGAGATTGGAGTGCGCCCCGTAGGAGAGGCCTACCGCCCCGGAGGCGCGGCTGATCTCCTCCATCGCGACCACATGGGCTGTATAGCCCATCTCCGCGCCGCCATAGTCCTCCTCTACGGTGATGCCATGCAGGCCGAGCGCGCCCATTTCCGGCCAGAGCTCGCGCGGGAACTCGTTAGACCGGTCCATGGCGTCGGCGCGGGGCGCAATCTCGTCCGCCGCAAAAGTTTCCACCGAATCGCGCAGCAGGTCGACGGCTTCGCCGAGGCCGAAATCGAAGGGCGGCAGGGCGTTGGGGCGCATGCGGCCCTCCGAAGCGTTCAGCCCACCGCAAGCGAGGCGTTGCGCACGTCCGTAACCAGCATATGGGCGGGTGTGTGGGTAATCGCCAGCGGCGGGCGCGCCGAGCGCACGGCGACCTGCGGCGTCACCCCGCAAGCCCAGAAGACCGGCATCTGGTCGGGAGCGAGTTCCGGGTCGTCGCCCTGCCAGGCGCGGCCGATATCCTCGACGCCGATGAGCTCCGGCATGCCGAGATGCACCGGCGCGCCGTGGACGCGCGGATAGCGGCTGGTGATCTGCACGGCCTTGATCGCACCGGCCGGAGTGAAGGGGCGCATCGACACGACCAGCTTGCTGTGGAAGCGGCCGGCAGGCGCGCAGTCGATGTCGGTCAGGAACATCGGGCACACGCTACCGTCCTCCCAGTGGCGCAGCCTGAGGCCCGCGTCCACCAGAGGTTCCTCGAAGGAGAAGGAACAGCCGAGCGCAAACACCACGAAATCGTCCCGCCAGAGGTCCTCGATGCTCACGACGTCGCCGTCATACTCGCCGTCCCGGAATACCCTGTAGCTCGGCAGGTCCGTCCGGATGTCGAGGTCTTCGGCGAGTTCCGGCAGCCGGGGGTCGCCCGGCTCGGACATGGCCAGCAGCGGGCAGGGCTTGGGGTTGCGCTGGCAGAAGCGCAGAAAGTCTTCCGCGTAGTCCAGGGACATGATCGCGAGATTGGCCTGTACAAAGCCCTTTGCGAGCGCGCCCGTGTGACCGCGATACTGGCCGGTGCGGATCTGGCGCCGGACTTCCCGGGGGTCGGTTGTGTCCCATGCGAGGTCGAGGCCGTGGGGGGCTTCGGCCAGAGCGGTTGCGAATGCGTTCATGGCTGCTCCTCGCCGGGGGTGTCCCGGTCGCCGTCTTGTTCCCGATGGCGCCAGTCTAGCGCGGTTTTCTCCCCAGGGTCACGGCCGTCAGAGGGCGGCGCTGGCGACGATGTAGAGGCCGAGCAACAGAACGGCGAGGAAGAAGACGCGCCGGAAGCGGGCCTCGGAGAGCCGCCGCCTGAGCAGCAGGCCCGCCCACATGCCAAGGAAGGCCGGCGCAAGCGCCGCGGCCGACGCCAGGCCGAGCGGCCCGTCGAGCAGCCCGTGTCGCTGAAGCGAGACGGCGAGCGCCAGGGTCGAGACAGTGAACAGCATGCCCATGGCCTGCACGAGCGCGTCGCGCCCGAGGCCGATGGCCTGGAGGTAGAGCACGCCCGGCACGACGAAGGAGCCGGTCATGCCGGTGAGCACGCCGTTCACCGTGCCGAAGACGGGTCCGGTCCAGGCCTGCCAGCGCGCCGGAATCGAGATGCCCAGCCCCGCGATCCCCTGCGCGGCATAGGCTATGAGCAGCAGGCCGAGCAGGCCGGAGAGCAGCGCCAGATCGACGCTGACGAGTGCGGCCGCGCCGATCCAGACGGTCAGCCCGGCGGCCGCGAGAAACGGCCAGAGCCGGCGAACGAGCGCCCGCCCGTTGCCGCCCACGACCGCCTGCAGGAGATTCGTGGCGAAGGACGGCGCGACCATCAGCGCCATGGCCGTCGTCAGGTCGAAGGCGGCCGTCAGCAGGCCCAGGCTCACCGTCGGCAACCCGAGCCCGACCACGCCCTTCACCGCGCCCGCAAGCAGGAAGACAGCCGCGATCAGCGCGCCAGATTCAAGATCGAACACGGCCGTCCGCTATGGCCGATTTCAGGGCCCTTCCACCTCGCCGCCGTCCTGCTGTACGGCTTCGGCGAAGCGGTCGAAGAACTGGCCGGCCAGCTTGCGCGCCGTGCCCTGGATGAGGCGCGAGCCGATCTGGGCGAGCTTGCCGCCAACCTGCGCATCCGCCTCGTAGGTAAGCAAGGTCGCATCGCCGTCTTCGGCAAGCCGCACCCATGCCCCGCCGCGCGCGAAGCCGGCCGCGCCGCCGGTGCCCTCGCCGGAGATGCGATAGCTCTCCGGGGCCTCTATGTCGGTCAGCTCGACCGCGCCCGCGAAAGTTGCCTTCACGGGACCCACTTTCGCCTGCACCGTTGCGGCGAAGGCGTTGTCGGCGGTTTTTTCCAGCTCCTGGCAGCCGGGAATCGCGGCCTTCAGCACTTCAGGGTCGTTGAGCGCCTGCCAGACCGTCTCGCGCGGGGCCTCGATGCGCCGTTCGCCGGTAAGTTCCATGAAAAGGCGGCCTCCCCGCTTGCCGGAATGGGAACCGGCGCACTCTACCGCGCCCGCCGTCCCCGGCAAATGCCGCCGTCTTGGCCGCGCGGCGGTGCTGGGGCATATTGGCCCGTCCTGCACGCCGGCGGGCCCGGCTGCATTCGGGGGGTTATCGGGGAGGGATCCATGCGCGTGCTCGCCGCATCCATTTCGGCCTTGCTGCTCGGCACCGGGCCAGCTCTGGCGGCCGGCGCCGGCGCGCCGCATCTGGACGGCGGGGAGCTGGGGCTCATCTGGTGCGTGCCGTTCGTCGGCATCCTGCTTTCGATCGCGCTCTTCCCGCTGCTCGCGCCCACCTTCTGGCACCACCATTTCGGCAAGGTCTCGGCCTTCTGGGCGTTCGCCTTCCTGGTGCCCTTTCTCGCCGTCTTCGGCTGGGAGCTCGCGCTGTTCGAGGTGCTGCATGTCGGGCTGCTCGAATACATCCCTTTCATCATCCTGCTCTTGTCACTCTTCACCGTTGCCGGCGGCATCCGCCTCACCGGCCGGCTGGTCGGCACGCCTGTCGTCAATACCGGCATCCTGCTGCTCGGCACGGTGCTCGCGAGCTGGATGGGCACCACGGGCGCGGCGATGCTGCTCATCCGCCCGATCATCCGGGCCAATGAGTGGCGGCGGTACAAAGTCCACACCATGGTGTTCTTCATCTTCCTGGTCGCGAATATCGGCGGCTCCCTGACGCCGCTCGGCGACCCGCCGCTGTTCCTGGGGTTCCTGAAAGGCGTCGATTTCTTCTGGCCGACCGGGGCCATGCTGGTGCCGATGCTGATCGTCTCCGTCATCCTGCTGGTGCTGTATTACGTCGTAGACAGCTTCCTCTACCGGCGCGAGACCGGCCGGCCGGCGGAGGAGGACGAGGGCGACGGCGAGGCGCTCGGCGTGACCGGCACGGTTAACTTCCTGCTGCTCGCCGGCGTCGTCGCAGCGGTGCTGATGTCGGGAGTCTGGAGGCCGGGCGTCTCTTTCGATGTCTTCCATGTGACCGTGGAGCTCCAGAACCTCTTCCGGGACCTGTCCCTGCTCGCCATCGCCTGGGTTTCCTGGATCGTCACCGACCGGGCCAACCGCGACGCCAACGGCTTCTCCTGGTTCCCGATCCTGGAGGTCGGCAAGCTCTTCGCCGGCATCTTCCTCACCATCGTGCCGGCCATCGCCATCCTGAGGGCCGGCACTTCGGGCGCGCTGGAGCCCGTGGTATCGCTGGTCACGGGTGCGGACGGCCAGCCGGTCGAAGCGATGTATTTCTGGTTGACCGGCATCCTGTCGAGCTTCCTCGACAATGCGCCGACCTACCTCGTCTTCTTCAACACCGCCGGCGGCGACGCCCAGGAACTGATGGGGCCGCTCTACGGCACCCTGCTCGCGATCTCGGC
>MPNF01000312.1 GCA_002238885.1 Alphaproteobacteria bacterium bin95
CCAATCAAGGCGGCGGCCTGGTTCCGGCTGAAGGGAGAAACGGAGGAGCGCCCGCCCTTCGCCTTTCCGGGGTTCTGGCGACAGTGGGACTGGCGGACGAAGGGCCTTAGGCGAAAGTCCGATGAAGTGCTCGCCCGCACCGACTCGCCTCAACTGGCGATGACGTTCCTCACCTGTCCGGCGAACGACACAGTCCGGCCGATCCACCCGAACGCCATGCCGGTCATTCTCCATACCGAAGGGCAATTCGAGACCTGGCTCACCGGCAGCGCCGAGGAAGCGGCAGCGCTGCAGCGGCCCCTGCCGGACGACCTGCTCGAAATCGCATTCATCGGCGCGAAGTCGGACGGCGCTGGGCAGTGACTCAGCCGCGCAAGGCGGGACGGTTTCGCCGTCATTGCACCGCTGTTACCGCAGGCCGGCCTCCGGCTCGTAAGCATCGGGGTCGAAGTCGTCGAACGCGCCCGCTATCGCCTCGCGCATGGCCGCTTCCAGGTCTGCCTTCAGCGCGTAGAACTGGCGTGCGCCATCCCGCTCCATCAGCCCGCGAGCGTAGGCCTCTATCGGCCCGGTCAGGGGGACATTGGGCATCCGGGCCATCTCCATGTCGAATAATGTCGGATACTGCCAGACGATGCGGACTTCGTCGCGATTGGCAAAGCCGGTATGCCGTCCGCCGTCAGGAAACCTCCCTCGCCACGCGGTAGTTCCGCACATGGTCGGGCAGGGCGGTGCCGGGGTCCTGGCGGTCGTCGGGGATCGGGTCGCCCGGCGTCTTCGGAACGAACGGGATGACGCCCGCCCAGACCGGATGGCCGTAATCCTCCTCGTCATCGACCGGACCGCCGGTGCGCACCTTGGCTGCCGCTTCGTCGATGGGCATGCCGAGGATGCTCGTCGCCTTGACCTCCTGCTCGTTGATCTCGCGGAGCTGCTCCCAGCGGCCGGGGAACATCTGCTCGACGAAGATGCGCATACGCTCGATCTTGTCGTCGCGGCGCGTGATCTTGTGCGCGGTGCCGAACAGCATGGCCGAGCGGTAATTCACCGAGTGGTGCATGCCCGAGCGCGCCAGCACCAGGCCGTCCAGCTCGGAGACCGTGAGGCAGACCTCGTAACCCGCGGACTTGCGCAGCATCCGGCTCGCCGAGGACCCGTGCCAGTAGATATGGTCCCCCTCCCGCCAGTAGAGCGTCGGCGTGACCACCGGGGCGCCGTCCAGCACATAGCCCACATGCGCGAGCAGGCAGGCGTCCAGAATTTCGTAGAGGCTCTGCTTGTCGTAATGCCCGCGTTCATATTTGCGGCGCAGGCGGGAGCGATTGCTGGGAGCGGTATTGCGCACGGCGGGTCCTTTCGTTTGTGTCACCGTCCGTCGATCACGCCGGCAGCCTTACACGGCAGTCGGCCAGCGGCAGGCCGGGCGTCTCGACCCGGGTGCGGAAGACGGCGCCGCAATTCTCGTGCGGGCCGCCGCGAGAGCCGGTGACGATGTAGAGGTCGCGCAGGTCGGTGCCGCCGAAGCACACGCTGGTAACCATCGGCAGCGGCACCGGGACGGAGTGGACCTCCTCGCCCTCCGGCGAGAAAACGGCGACCCGCCCGCCATGTGCGAGCGCCACCCACACCGCGCCGTCGGCCGCCCCCGCCCGCCTGGTGCGGCCCCACCCCACCCTGTCCCGCCGCCCCCCCCGGCCACCCCGTCCGGCAAATCGCCCGGTATTCGCGAAAAACCCCGCCAGGGCGAGACGCCGCCCGCCTCGTCCACGTCATAGACGCGGATGAGTTCCGCGCGCGCATCGGAGTGATAGAGCCGCGTTCCGTCCGGCGAGAAGCCCATGCCGTTGGTCAGCATCACGCCGTCCGAGAGCGTGTGCGCGCTGCCGTCGAGATCGACCCTGTGCAGATGGCCCGGACGCGGCTCCTCCCCGCCGAACACCCGGAAGGCGAGCGAGCCCGCCCAGAGGCGGCCTTGCGCATCGGTCGTGAAATCGTTGAAGCCGATGGCGTGCTCGGTCACATCGTTGTCGAGCAGCACCCGGCTCGGGCCTCCGGCGAAGCTCTTGAAGGCCAGGTTTCGCCCGCCGACGACCAGCCCGTCGGCCTCGTGCAGCGCCATGCCTCCGATGCCCCGGCGGTGCGGGAACTGCTCCGAGACGCTGCCGTCCGCGTCCAGCCGGAACACGCCGCCGTTCGGCACGTCGGAGTAGTAGAGGCACTGCCGGGCCGGGTCCCAGACAGGCCCCTCGATCAGCCCGTAGCCGGTTGCGAGCTCTTCCATTCCGTCCTCTGCCCCGCTATCCGGTCTGCACCTTGATGGGCACGTCGTCGTCCCAGGGAAAGACGATCCAGGTGTCCTGGCTCACCTGTGTCACGGTGGTATCGACCATCGGGCGCCCGGCCGGCTTGGCATAGACGGTCGCGAAATGCGCCTTGGGCAGCATGGCGCGCACGATCTTCGCAGTGACACCGGTATCCACAAGGTCGTCCACGATCAGCAGGCCCTCGCCGTCCTCGCCTTCCAGCGCCTTGAGCACCACCGGGTCGCGGTGCTCGCGGTCGTCATAGGAGGAGATGCAGACGGTCTCGACAAAGCGCAGCTCCAGTTCGCGCGCCACGATGGCGGCCGGCACCAGCCCGCCCCGCGCAATGCCGACAACGCCCCGGAACGGGCCCGCTTCGCTCAGCCGCCAGGCCAGCGCCCGCGTATCCCGGTGCAGGTCATCCCAGGTGACAGGAAACGATCTCTGGACCATGCCCGGATTTCTCACCAATGTCGTGGTCTGCGCGGCGCTGTCGAGCCGGCAGGGAAGGAAAGACGCGTAGCGCGATGCGGGGCATCGGGCAAGCGGATTGACGCACCATGCCGGCTCGACAGCGCCGCCCTCCGGGTCGCGCCCAGGCGCCCGCCCGCGGCGGCGCAAACGCCGCCATCTATACGAAATGCCGCGTTGCGCGCGGCGGCGTAAACGCCGCCATCCAAACAAACTGCCGCGTTGCGCGCGGCGGCGTAAACGCCGCCATCCAAACAAACTGCCGCGTTGCGCGCGGCGGCGTAAACGCCGCCATCCAAACAAACTGCCGCGTTGCGCGCGGCGTCGCGGGCCTCAACCGTAGGCACCGCTACGCTTTTCGGCCCGCTCCTTGCGGATCGAACGCCTGGACGCGACGCAGACCGTGACATTGGTGAGAATTCCGGGCTAAAGCCCCAATTGGTGTTTGGCGACGATATTGCGCTGGATCTCGTTGGACCCGGAATAGATGGAGGCCGCGCGCAGGAACAGGTAGCTCGGCAGGAGGCCGTTGAAGGCTTCGTCGCCGACAGGCTCCTCGTTCCAGCCGTGGCGGAGCGCATTCACGTCCATCGGCAGCGCGTAGTAGCCCGCCGCCTCGACGCCGAGCTCCGAAATCGCCTGCTGCACCTCGCTCCGCCTGATCTTGATCATCGAGGTGAGCGCACCGAGCTCCCGGTCCGCCGAATAGGCGGCCAGCGCCTGCAGCATCACCTGTTCCACCGAGAGAAGCTGGATTTCGATGTCCGTGCAGCGGCGCCGGAAGTCCGCATCGTCGATCAGCCGCCCGCCGTCCGAGGTTTCCCCGGCGGCGATGTCCCTCACGCGCTGCAACGCCGTCTTGAGCTCGCCTACGCCGCCGCCGCTCATGCGCTCGTGCTGCAGCAGGTATTTGGCGACGGTCCAGCCCCGGCCCTCCTCGCCGACCAGGCTCGAGGCCGGCACGCGCACATCGGTGAAGAAGGTCTCGTTGACATGGCGCAGGCCGTTCATCGTGATAATCGGGCGGACCTCGATGCCGGGCGCGGTCATCGGGAAGATCAGGAAGGAGATGCCGTCCTGCTTCTTCGGCTCCTCGCTCGTGCGCACCAGGCAGAAGATCCAGTCGGCGTGATGCGCCAGAGACGTCCAGATCTTCTGGCCGTTGATGACATAGTCCCCGCCGTCGCGCACCGCGCGGGTCCTGAGTGAGGCTAGGTCCGACCCGGAGCCCGGTTCGGAATAGCCCTGGCACCAGACGCGCTCGCCGGAGAGGATCTTCGGCAGGTGCTCGGCCTTCTGCTCTTCGGACCCGAAGGCCATCAGCACCGGCCCCACCATGCCGAGCCCGAAGCCGGAAAGCCTGGGCGCGCCCGCCAGCCCCGCCTCCTCGTCGAAGATGTAGCGCTGCACCGGCGTCCAGCCCGCACCCCCGTGTTCCTCCGGCCAGGTCGGCGCGACCCAGCCGCGTTCGTAAAGCGCGCGGTGCCAGCGCATGTAGTCGTCCTTGGCGATCTCCATGCCGGAGACGACCTTGTGCCGGACATCGGGCGGCAGCTTGTCGCGAACGAAGGCGCGCACCTCCTCCCGGAAGTCTTCCTCGGCCCGGCTGAACTGCATCGCCGTTCCCCCTTCTCCGTCGGCGCTAAAGGCTAGGCGCGCGCCAGGGCGGCGACAAGGGTGAGGGCGGCCTTCATCTCCCGGTGCAGGTCGCGGGCTTCGTCCACCGGGTCCTCGGCGAT
>MPNF01000313.1 GCA_002238885.1 Alphaproteobacteria bacterium bin95
ACATCTCCCCGCCCTGCGGACAGTCATATATGATGACCCGCGCGGGATGCGGGACTATAGCGAACCCTTCCTGCATGCCTATGACGATGTCGTCGGCATGGGCGACGAAAGCGGCTGGGAAGACGAGCTCGATCTCGGCAAGGGAACCGACACCGCGATCATCCTCTATACCTCCGGCACGACCGGCACGCCGAAGGGCGTGGTGCTCTCCTACGACAATCTCGTGCTCTGCGCGAAGATCGGCGCGGACTTCGAGAACCTGCGCGAGGACGAGGTCGTGCTGGCCTATTTGCCGATGGCCTGGGTCGGCGACAACGTGCTCTCCTATTGCCAGGCGCATCTGGTCGGCTTCTCCTTTGCCTGCCCGGAATCCCCGGAAACGGTGCCGCACGACCTGCGCGAGCTGGGACCCACCTATTTCTTCGCGCCGCCGCGCGTGTTCGAGAACCTGCTGACCCAGGTGACGATCCGCATGGAAGACGCGGCGCCCGTGAAGCAGCGCCTGTTCCGCTTCTTCATGAATGTCGCCGACCGCGCCGGGGCGGACATTCTCGAAGGCCGCAGCGTGGGCATTGCAGATCGGCTGCTTTATCAGCTCGGCGAAGCTTTTGTGTACGGGCCGCTCAAGAATGTCCTGGGCCTCTCGCGGCTTCGGGTCGGCTACACCGCCGGCGAGGCCATCGGACCGGAAATCTTCCGTTTCTTCCGCTCGCTCGGCATTAACCTGAAGCAGCTTTACGGCCAGACCGAAGCCAGCGTGTTCGTCACCATTCAGACCAACGACGATGTGCGTCCCGACAGCGTCGGCCCGCCGGCCCCGGGCGTCGAACTGCGCATCACCGAGGAAGGCGAGGTGCTCTACCGCAGTCCGGGCGTCTTCCAGGAGTATTACAAGAACAGCGAAGCCACTGCCGAGACCAAGACGAGCGACGGCTGGGTACACACGGGCGACGCAGGCGTGATTGACGGCGACGGCCATCTGCGGATCATCGACCGCGCAAAGGACGTCGGCAGGCTTTCCAACGGCACCCTGTTCGCGCCGAAATATCTCGAAAACAAGCTGAAGTTCTATCCGAACATCCGCGAAGCGGTGACCTTCGGCCATGAGCGGGACTTCGTGACCGCGATGATCAATATCGACATGGAGGCGGTCGGCAACTGGGCCGAGAGGCGCAACATTCCCTATTCGAGCTACCAGGAACTCGCCGCGCGGCCGGAGGTGCTGGACATCGTCGAGGGCCATGTTTCGGAATTCAATGCAGGCTTGGCGGCCGACCCGCAATTTGCTGGCTCGCAGATCCGCCGTTTCATCGTGCTGCACAAGATGCTCGACGCCGATGACGGCGAACTCACCCGCACGCAGAAGGTGCGCCGCCGCTTCATCGCCGACCGCTACGCCCCGGCGATCGAGGCGCTCTACGACGGTGCTGGCGATATCTTGCTGGAGACACCCGTGACGTTCGAGGACGGACGGTCAGGCACGATCACTGGCGACCTCGCAATCCGCGACGCCCGTATCGTCGAGGCCGGCGGCGAAAGGGCCGCTGCATGAGCCGACCGGGAGACATCCTGCTCAGCGTCAAGGACATTTCACTGCGTTTCGGCGGCGTCAGGGCGCTGACGGATGTCAGCTTCGATATCCACGAAGGCGAAATCTTCGCCATCATCGGGCCCAATGGAGCCGGCAAGTCGTCGATGCTGAACTGCATCAACGGTTTCTACCATCCGCAGGACGGCACGATTACCTTCAAGGGCGAGGAGCGCCGGCAGATGCGCCCGCACGAGGCCGCAGCCCAGGGCATCAGCCGCACGTTCCAGAACATTGCGCTCTTCAAGGGCATGACGACGCTTGAGAATGTCATGACCGGGCGCATGCTCAAGATGAGGGCCTCTTTCGTGGAACAGGCGTTCTATATGCTCCGGGGCCGGCAGGAGGAGATCGCCCATCGCGAGAAGGTGGAGGAAGTGATCGACTTCCTCGAAATCCAGTCGATCCGCAAGACGCCGGTAGGCCGCCTGCCCTACGGCCTGCAGAAGCGCGTCGAACTGGCCCGTGCGCTGGCGGCGGAGCCGCAACTGCTGCTGCTCGACGAGCCAATGGCGGGTATGAATGTCGAGGAAAAAGAGGACATGTGCCGCTTCGTCCTCTCAACGAACCATGAGCTGGGCACCACGATCGCGCTGATCGAGCATGATATGGGCGTGGTCATGGACCTGTCGGACCGGGTGGTGGTGCTCGATTACGGCAAGAAACTCGCCGAAGGCACGCCGGACGAAGTGCGCGGCAACCAGGATGTCATCGACGCCTATCTCGGCGTGAGCCACGACTAGGACGAAGCGGCGATGGAAACACTCTACCTCATCTTCATCGACCCGTTCGTCCAGATGGTCGTCGAGCCGGCCTTCCTGGTGGAGGTGCTGATCGGCGGCCTGACATCGGGCATCATGTATTCGTTGGTGGCGCTCGGTTTCGTGCTGATCTTCAAGGCCTCGGGCATCTTTAACTTCGCCCAGGGCATTTTCGTCCTGTTTGCAGCGCTTAACTTCGTCGGGCTGATGGACCTTGGCGTCCACCCGATCCTCGCATTCGTCATCACGATCGGCATCATGACGGCACTTGCGTTCGTTGTGGATCGCCTGGTGTTGCGTCCGCTGGTGAATCAGGACCCGATCATCCTGTTCATGGCGACCATCGGCATCGCTTTCTTTCTGGAAGGCTTCGGGGAGACGCTCTGGGGTGGCGACGTGCGCCCGGTCCGTGTCGGCATTCCGGACGCGGCCCTTTTCTGGGAACTGGGCTTCGGCGAAGTACTCGTGCAATCCGCGGATCTGTTCGCCGGGGTTATCGCGGCCTTCCTGGTCACGGTGCTGGCGCTGTTCTTCCACTTCACGCCGGTTGGACGGGCGCTGCGCGCTGTCGCCGACGACCATCAGGCGGCGCTCTCGGTCGGCATTCCGCTCAACAATATCTGGGTCATCGTCTGGGCGGTGGCCGGTTTCGTAGCGCTCGCAGCCGGCATCATGTGGGGAGCCAAGCTCGGCGTGCAATTCGCGCTCTCCACTATCGCGCTCAAGGCGCTGCCTGTCCTGATTCTCGGCGGCTTCACCTCGATCCCGGGTGCCATTATCGGCGGACTGATCGTCGGTGCAGGCGAGAAGCTGTTCGAGAATTACTGGGGTGTTCCCTTGCTCGGGGGTGCGACCGAGGACTGGTTCGCCTATATCGTCGCCATGATCTTCCTGTTCTTCAGGCCTCAAGGCCTGTTCGGCGAGAAGATTATCGAACGGGTATGATCTGATGCTTTACCGCGAAGCTGGACAGTACAAGACCAGCTATTCCGCCGACCAGGCGATGCTCACGATCCCGCTCGACCGCTGGTTCGTGTTCGCGTTGACCGCCTTTGCGATCATAGGAGTGCCGCTCCTCGCGAGCGAATACCTCATGGGCTCAATCCTGATCCCGGTGTTGATCCTTTCGATCGCTGCGCTGGGCCTCAACATCCTGACGGGCTATTGCGGCCAGCTCTCGCTCGGCACCGGCGCCTTCATGGCGGCGGGCGCCTATCTGGCCTACAAGATCGCGACTAACATCGTCTGGCTGCCGATCTGGGTCGTGATCCCGCTTGCCGGGCTATGCGCGGCTGCCATCGGCATCGCCTTCGGCCTGCCGAGCCTGCGCATCAAGGGCTTTTATCTCGCTGTCGCCACGCTCGCAGCGCAGTTCTTCCTGCTCTGGCTGTTCGTCAAGGTGCCGTGGTTCGTTAACGACTCGATTTCCGGCGTACCGCCGGCGCCTCCGCGCAGCGTCTTCGGCTTCCAGGTCACGGGCGCCGCGGCAGGCAATGAGGCGAAATATCTGTTCGTGCTGGCTTTCGTCATCGCGCTGGCCTGGATTGCGCGCAATTTGGCGCGCTCGCGTATCGGCCGATCGTGGATGGCGATCCGGGATATGGATATCGCTGCGGAACTGGTGGGCATCCGGCCGCTCCCGACCAAGCTCTCGGCCTTCGCGATCTCCAGCTTCTTCTGCGGCGTCGCTGGCGCGCTCTGGGCCTTGTGCTACATCAACTCCGTGGAGCCGACCGCCTTCGACATCAACCGGTCCTTCCAGGTGCTGTTCATGGTCATCGTCGGCGGGCTTGGCAGCGTGCTCGGCTCCTTCCTCGGAGCCGCGTTCATCTTCCTGCTGCCGATCCTCCTCAACAGCGCACCCGGATGGATCGGCTACTCCGTGGCGAGTGATACGATCACCCATATCGAATTCATGCTGTTCGGCGTTCTCATCATCTTCTTCCTGATCGTCGAACCGCATGGACTGGCGCGGCTCTGGCAAATCGCCAAGGAAAAACTGCGCCTCTGGCCGTTTCCCTATTGACCGTGGCGGAAACTGGCCGCAATGCCGACGAGGCAGAAACCCAAGGGAGGTTCCCCATCATGCTCACGAAGAAACTGGTGACAGCGGGTGTGGCCGCAGCCATTGCGGCCGGCGCCATCGGCGTTGTCCAGGCC
>MPNF01000314.1 GCA_002238885.1 Alphaproteobacteria bacterium bin95
CGAAGCGCTGGCGCGCGAGCGGGCGCAGGCTCGTATATTTCCACGCCTCTACCCGGTTGGTCGGGAAGCCTTTCGCGGCGAAGGCCTCGAAGGCGGTTTCGCGCTCGCCCGGGAGCGAGCCGCGAATGCTCTCGAACGCTTCCCGGTAGGTATCGACGCCGAGCGTCATGCCGCCTCGCTCAGAATTTCGGCGTAGCCCTTCGCCTCCAGTTCGTGCGCGAGTTCGCTGCCGCCCGACCGGAGGATCCTGCCCTTCGCCAGCACATGCACCCGGTCCGGCACGATATGGTCCAGCAGGCGCTGGTAGTGGGTGATGATGAGCATCGCCCGGTCCGGCGAGCGCAGCGCGTTCACGCCTTCCGCGACGATCTTGAGCGCGTCGATGTCGAGGCCGCTGTCGGTCTCGTCGAGGATCGCAAGGCGCGGCTCCAGCACCGCAAGCTGCAGCATTTCGTTGCGCTTCTTCTCGCCGCCGGAGAAGCCGACATTCAGCGCGCGTTTCAGCATGTCGTCGCCGATGCCGAGCGCGCGCGCCTTCTCGCGCACGACGCGCAGAAACTGCATGGCGTCGAGCTCGTCCCCGCCCCGGCTGCGGCGCACCGCATTCAGCGCGGTGCGCAGGAAGGTCATCGTGCCGACGCCGGGAATCTCGACCGGATACTGGAAGGCGAGGAACAGCCCCGCCACCGCGCGCTCCTCCGGCTCCAGTTCCAGCAGGTCGCGGCCGTCGTAAAGCACCTCGCCCCGGTCCACCGCGTAGCCCTCGCGGCCGGACAGCACATAGGAGAGCGTGCTCTTGCCGGAGCCGTTCGGCCCCATGACGGCATGCACCTCGCCGGCGCCGACCGAAAGATCGACCCCGTTCAGGATCGCCTGGCCTTCGACCGAGGCGTGGAGATCGCGGATTTCAAGCATCAGCCGACGGATCCTTCGAGCGAGATACCGACGAGTTTCTGCGCCTCGACCGCAAACTCCATCGGCAATTGCTGCAACACTTCGCGGCAGAACCCGTTGACGATCAACGCCACGGCCTCTTCCTCGCCGATGCCGCGCTGCCGGCAATAGAAGAGCTGGTCGTCGTCGATCTTCGAGGTCGTGGCCTCATGCTCGACGCGGGCGCTGCGGTTCTGGCTCTCGATATAGGGGAAGGTGTGCGCGCCGCATTTCGAGCCGATCAGGAGCGAGTCGCACTGGGTGTAGTTGCGGGCCTTCCCCGCCCCCGGCAGCATCTTGACGAGACCGCGATAGGCGTTGCTGGCGCGGCCCGCCGAAATGCCCTTGGAGATTACGCGCGAGCGCGATCGGGGGCCCATATGCACCATCTTGGTGCCGGTGTCCGCCTGCTGGTAGTTGTTGGTGATGGCGATGGAATAGAACTCGCCGACCGAGTCCGCGCCGTGCAGCATGCAGCTCGGATATTTCCAGGTGATCGCCGAGCCGGTCTCGACCTGGGTCCATGAAATCTTGGAGCGTGCGCCGATGCAGGCCCCGCGCTTGGTGACGAAGTTGAAAATGCCGCCGACACCGTTCTCGTCGCCCGGATACCAGTTCTGCACGGTGGAATACTTGATCTCGGCATCGTCCAGCGCCACCAGCTCGACGACCGCGGCGTGGAGCTGGTGCTCGTCGCGCATGGGCGCCGTGCAGCCCTCCAGATAGCTCACATAGGAGGAGTCCTCGGCGATGATGAGCGTGCGTTCAAACTGCCCGGTGTTGGCCGCGTTGATGCGGAAATAGGTGGACAGCTCCATCGGGCAGCGCACCCCCTTCGGGATGAACACGAAGGACCCGTCGGTGAACACCGCCGAGTTGAGCGTGGCGAAGAAGTTGTCCGTGTAGGGGACGACCGATCCCAGATATTTCCGCACCAGGTCGGGATATTTCTGCACCGCTTCCGAGATCGGGCAGAAGATGACGCCGTGCTCCTCCAGCTTCGCCTTGAAGGTGGTGGCGACCGAGACGCTGTCGAACACCGCATCCACGGCGACGCCCGCCAGCATTTCCTGCTCGCGGAGCGGGATGCCGAGCTTGTCGTAGGTGGCCAGCAGTTCCGGGTCCACCTCGTCGAGCGACTTCAGCGCCTCCTTCTGCTTCGGCGCGGAATAGTAGTAGGCGTCCTGGTAGTCGATCATCGGGATGCCGAGCTTCGCCCAGTTCGGCTCGGTCATGGTCCGCCAGTGGCGGAAGGCCTCCAGGCGCCAGGCCAGCAGCCAGCCGGGCTCGTCCTTCGCGGCGGAGATGAAGCGCACGATGTCCTCGTTGAGGCCCTTGGGAGCCTGCTCGGACTCGATGTCGGTGACAAAGCCGTATTTGTAACGGTCGCCGAGCGAGCGGACCTGTTCGACGGTTTCGGCGGCAATCCGGCTCATGGCCGCATCTCCCTGGGCTCGAACCGCGAGAAGTCGCGCATGGGCGCCAGCATGTCGGCGAGGGTCACCGCTTCCAGCGCGTCCCGGACGGCGCTGTTGATCCGGTCCCAGGAGCCTCGCAGCAGGCAGGTCGCCTCGATGGCGCAGTCGCCGCCGTCCACGCAGGCGGTCAGCGCCACCGGCCCGTCCACGGCCAGCACGATCTCGGCGACCGAAATCTCTTCCGCCGGCCGGTCGGCCGTATAGCCGCCATGCGCCCCCCGGACCGACGCGACCAGCCCGGCATGGGCCAGCGCCTTCAGCACCTGGGACACGGTCGAGGCGGCGAGGCCGGTCGCCTCCGCCACTTCGCTCGCCGAACGCGGCCGTTCGGGCCGGGACGCAAGCTGCCCCAGCACGACGACGGCGTAGTCGTTCATCCGGCTCAGTCTCAGCATCGCCCCAATCCGTAGTCATTCGCTCCGGATTGGAAACTGTACCGGAACTGTACGGATTTCAAGTCCCGAAGGGTCCGGCGTGACGGATTGCCCGTGCCCTTCCGGTCCGCCGCCGCTATAAGGGCGCATATGGAGCGTCCTCCGGCCATCCCGAAACCCGCCGCCAGCGTGCTGATCCTGCGCGACGCCCCGGCCGGCCTCGAAGTCTTCATGGTGCTGCGCAGCCCGGAGCTCAACTTTTCCTCCGGCGCGCTCGTCTTTCCCGGCGGCAAGGTCGATCCGGAAGACGCCGATCCTGCCCTGGCCGTCCGGACGACGGGCCGCTTCGGCGAGGCGGCGAGAGCGCACCGTATTGCCGGCGTGCGCGAGGCGTTCGAGGAGACCGGGGTCCTGCTGGCGCTGCGGGCCGATAACATGCTGGCGCCGGAGGACGGGGCGCGGATCGAGGCGCGCTGGCGGGTTGCGGTGCATTCGGGCCGTGTGTCGTTCGCCAGCTTCCTCGAAGCCGAGGACCTCGTCGCCGACACGGCGGCGCTCTGCCATTGCGCACACTGGATCACGCCCGAAAACTCGGAGCGGCGCTTCGATGTGCACTTCTACCTGGCCGCGCTGCCGCCGAGCCAGGATGGCAGCCATGACGGCTCCGAGTCCGTGGACTCGCTATGGATCCGCCCGGAGGCCGCGCTTCGCGACGCCGCCGACGGGAGCCGGCCGATCATGTTCCCGACCCGCGCGATCCTTTCCAGGCTGGCGCGTTCGCGCAATGTGCAGGACGCGCTGCGCCGTGCGGCGGCGGAGCCGGTGGAGACGGTGATGACGCGCATCGCGGCCACGCCCGCCGGGCGGGTCTTGCGCATTCCCCGCAGCGCCGGCTACCCGATGTCGGAACTCGCTCTCGACCGTTAGGAAAGGCGGCCGCGCAACCCATGTTCGATCTCCGGGACAGAACGGCGCTGGTCACCGGCGCCTCGGGCGGCATCGGCGCCGCCATCGCGCGGGCGCTCGCCGAGCAGGGCGCCCGGGTCGGCCTTTCCGGCACCCGCGAAGCGGCGCTGGAGGCGCTTGCCGGCGAAATCGAAGGCGCTGCCGTCCTGCCTTGCAACCTCGCCGACCCGGAGGCTGTGAACGGCTTGGTCGCCCGGGCCGAAGAGGCGCTGGGGCCGCTCGACATCCTGGTCAGCAATGCGGGCGTCACGCGCGACGGCCTGTTCCTGCGCATGCGCGACGAGGACTGGCAAACGGTTCTGGACATCAACCTGACCGCCGGCTTCCGCCTCGCCCGCGCGGCGCTGCGCGGCATGATGCGCCGGCGGAACGGGCGCATTATCGCGGTCTCCTCCGTGGTCGGCGTCACCGGCAATCCGGGGCAGGCGAACTATGCGGCATCGAAGGCCGGTATGATCGGCATGACCAAGGCCGTCGCCGCCGAGGTCGCGGTGCGCGGCGTGACGGTTAATTGCATCGCACCCGGCTTCATCGACACCGCCATGACGCAGGACCTGAACGAGAAACAGCGGCATGCGGCGCTCGACCGGGTGCCGGCAGGCCGGTTCGGCGTTCCGGAGGATGTGGCCGCCGCGGCGGTCTTCCTCGCCAGCGACGAAGCCGCCTATGTCACCGGCCAGACCTTGCACGTAAATGGCGGCATGGCGATGATATGATGCGGCTCTG
>MPNF01000315.1 GCA_002238885.1 Alphaproteobacteria bacterium bin95
GCCGGGGCCGCAAGCTCGACATCGGCATGCTCGACTGCCAGATCGCGCTTTGCGAGAACGCGGTCGCCCGCTACGGCGCAACAGGCGTGGCGCCGGGGCCGCTCGGCGGGCGGCATCCCTCGATCACGCCGTTCCAGACCTTCCGCACCCTGGATGGCTGGATGGTGGTGGCCGCGGGGAACGACATCATGTTCCGCCGATTCTGCGACATTCTCGATCGCGCGGACCTGAAGGACGACCCGCGCTACGCCTCCAACAACCTGCGCAACGAAAACCAGGCGAGCCTCGAACCGGAGATCGAGTCCATGCTCGTCGCCCGCAGCACGGCCGACTGGCTTGCGCTGCTCGACCCGGCCGGCATCCCGGCAAGCGGCATCAATGACATCGCCACGGTGATGGCGCACCCGCAAGTGGAGCCCCGCAACATGGTGGTCGAGGTGGACGACCCGACCGCCGGGCGGCTCGAGGTCGCCGGCAATCCGATCAAGCTCTCCGGATTCGACGATCCGCCGGCCCGCGCGACGGCCCCGGACGTCGATCAGGACCGCGAACGCATCCTTGAGGAACTGGCGGTGCGCGCCGCCGCAGCCTCCCCGTGAGCGGGCTGCCGTGAGCCTTCGGCGGCGGTTCTGGCGCTGGGTGCTGCGCCTCGCCGTCGCTCTCCCGATTATAGCAATTATGACGGTCGGTGCCGTGCTGCTCTGGCTGAGCAGCTCTTTGCCGCAGCTCGACGGAGAATTGCGGCTGGCAGGCATCGAGGGGCCCGTCCAGCTTCTGCGCGACCGCTACGGCGTGCCGACCATCCGGGCCGACAACAGAACAGACGCCGCCTTCGGTCTCGGCTACGCACACGCCCAGGACCGGTTCGCGCAAATGGAACTCATGCGCCGCGGAGGGTCAGGGCGCATGAGCGAACTTGTCGGGAGCATAGCGCTCGGCCTCGACCGCTATACGCGCGGCCTCGGCGTCTTGCGGCAGGCGGAAAGCCAGGCAGCCGCTCTGCCGCCCGACCTTCGCCCGATGTTCGAAGCCTATGCCGCCGGCGTCAATGCCTGGCTCGGCGCGCGCGCCGGTGCATTGCCCTGGGAAGTCGCCCTACTGTTCTACGAACCCGAGCCCTGGCGGATCGCCGATTCCATGATCTGGGGGCGGATGATGGCCTTCAGGCTTATCGGCAATTGGCAGGCAGAGGCATTGCGTGCGCGCATGGCCGAGCGGCTGACGCAGGAGCAGATAGAGGACCTCTGGCCGCTCTCGGCTGTGGACGATCCTGTAACCCTGCCGGGCCTCGGAAGCGGCGGCGCCTCGAATGTCTGGGCGGTGAGCGAACCGGCCGCGCTCGCCAACGATCCGCATCTTGGCTTCACGATTCCGAACATCTGGTATCTGGCGCGTATCGAGACGCCGGAAGGCGTGCTGGCGGGCGCCACGGCGCCCGGCGTTCCCCTGATGGTGCTCGGGCATAACGGCAGCATTGCATGGGGATTGACCACACCCCACACCGACACCGCCGATGTCGTTACGCACCCGGAGGTCGTTTCGGTCCGTCGAGAGACGCTGGCGGTGCGCTGGGGCGAAAGCGTGGAACTGGAGCTGCGCCGGACCCGCAACGGTGTCGTCGTATCGGATTTCTCCGATGCGATGCCCGAAGGCTGGGCGGTCGAAAGCCCGGCATTCCGTGACGACGACCGGACGGCCGAGGCGCTTGGGCGATTGAACGAGGCGCGGGACTGGCCGGGTTTCGTTGCCGCGCTGCGCGACTTCCACTCTCCGCAGCAGAACATCGTCTATGCCGACCGGACCGGCCGCATCGGCATGGTCACGCCCGGGCGGGTGCCGAACCGGCGCGACGGCTTTGACGTGTCCGCCGAGACCGGGTGGTCGCACCTCATCCCCTTCGACCGGCTGCCCCGCCGCGCCGATCCCCCTTCCGGGCGGATCGTCAACGCCAACAACCGCCTGGTGGACGAGACCTATCCCTACTATCTCGGCCGCGAATGGGAAGCGCCATACCGCGCGCTCCGCATCGAAACCCTGCTCGATGCC
The DNA here is from genome assembly GCA_002238885.1 of Alphaproteobacteria bacterium bin95. Taxonomy (GTDB): domain Bacteria; phylum Pseudomonadota; class Alphaproteobacteria; order Bin95; family Bin95; genus Bin95. The sequence goes on from MPNF01000315.1 coordinate 2,047, forward strand.
GGGACGGCCCATGCGGCAATCCAGAACGACACGGTATCGCTGTCGGCGCGCGAATTGCTGCCCTACCTGCTTTCCGCGGTACCGGATGTGCGTCTCCAAGCCTGGGATGGTGACATGGCCCGGAACCGGCCGGAGCCGCTGATCTACATGGCCTGGGTCCGCGAGGCCATGCGCGCGGTGTTTGCCGATGAGCTGGGACCGTTGTTCGAAGCGTGGTGGGCATATCGGCCGCTGGTGCTCCGCCGGGCGCTGCTCGACCGCCCCGCCTGGTGCGACGACACGGGCACGAAGGCGAAGGAAACATGCAAGGACCGCCTCGCGTTGGCGCATCGCCGCGCGGTCGCCTTCCTCCAGGAACGCTACGGCGCCGAGACGCCGCCCTGGGGCGAGGTGCACCGCGCGCGTTTCGCCCACCCGGTGGCTGGGCGCATCCCTCTGCTGCGAGACCTCCTCGACCGCGAAATCGCGACCGGCGGCGGGCCGACCACGGTGAACCGGGGCAGCGCACGCTTCAGCGACGAGCGTCATCCCTTCCGCCACAGTCACGGCGCCGGTTACCGGGCCATCTATAACCTCGACGACCTGGACAAATCCCGCTTCATCCAGGCGGTCGGCCAGTCGGGCAACCCGTTCTCGCCGCATTACGACGACCTTATGGAACTGTGGCGGGACGGTGCCTATATCACGCTGGAACCGGCAAAGCCGCCGGTCCACCACCTGCTGCTGCGGCCCGAATGAGTATTTCCTTCGCCGACATCGAAGCGGCCGATCGCCTGCTGGAAGGGCGCATCGTCCGCACGCCGTTCCTGCGGTCCGAGACGCTGAGCGCGATTTCCGGGGCCGAGCTCTTCCTGAAATTCGAGAACCGGCAATACACCGCGTCGTTCAAGGACCGGGGAGCCTACATTTACCTCGCCGAGCTCGACGAGGCCCAGCGCCAGGCGGGCGTCATTGCGCTTTCGGCCGGCAACCATGCCCAGGGCGTCGCCTACCACGCCAAGCGGATGGGCGTTCCGGCCACCATCGTGATGCCGGAGGCGACGCCGTTCAGCAAGGTCCGGGCGGCGGAGTTTCTGGGTGCGGAGGTGATCCTGAGAGGCGAGACCATCTCCGAGGGCGAGACGTTCATTCACGAGCGCGCAGAGGCGGAGGGCCTGACCTTCGTGCATCCCTATGACGATGCACGCATCGTCGCGGGACAGGGCACCGTCGGGCTGGAAATGCTGCGCGCCGTGCCCGGCCTCGATTTTCTGGTCGTGCCCGTCGGCGGCGGCGGGCTCATCGCCGGCATTGCGCTGGCAGCGAAGGCGCTCAGTCCCGAGACCCGTGTCATAGGCGTCGAGGCGACCGGCTACCCCTCCATGCATCACGCGCTGCGTGGCCTTGCCCCGCCGCCGGGCGGCCCGACCATCGCCGAGGGCATCGCTGTCAAACGGCCGGGCGCGCTGACCCTGCCGCTGGTGCGCGAACTGGTCGAAGACATCCTGCTCGTCGATGAAGCGGCGATGGAACAGGGGGTGCAACTTCTCGCCGAGATCGAGAAAACCGTGGCCGAGGGGGCAGGCGCCGCCGCGCTCGCAGCCGTGCTGTCCCACCCCGAACGCTTTCAGGGCCGGCGCGTCGGCCTGGTAGTCTCGGGCGGCAATATCGACGCCCGCCTGCTGGCCTCCGTGCTGATGCGCGGCCTGGTGCGCGGCGGGCGGCTGGTACGGTTGCGCATCGAAATTCAGGACCAGCCGGGCGGGCTCGCCCGCGCCACCGCCGCGATTGCCAGGGCGGGCGGCAATATCGTCGAGGTCCAGCATCAGCGCTGGTTCGAGGATGTGCCGATCAAGCTCACCGACATCGAGGTCGCGCTGGAGACCCGGGACGAAGCCCATGTCGGTCAGGTCCTGGAAGCCCTGCAGGCTGCGGGCATGCACGCGGTCCGGCTCAGTTCCCGTTCGATCTGAGGAGTCCGGCCACGCCGTCGGACAAGAGCAGCGCCTCGACGGCCCCGACTTCCGGGCGGCGGTCGGGAGCATGCAGCGGGCCGGCGATGGAGAACCCGAGCGGCAGCGCCTCCGGCCTGTCGGGGAAGGCAAGCCGGCCGGCAAGGTCGATCAGGCGGCGCTGCAGGTCGGCCGACCCGGAGACCGCGACCTGCCCGCCCGCAAGCGCAAAGTCGCCGGCGACCGGTTTGGCGACGCCTCCCTGAATGCGGGCCTCCAGGCGCCCCGAAACGAGCGGGCTGTCGCCCGAAATCAGCGCCATCCGCAAACGGCGCAGAATTTCCGCCGAGGTGGACGCTTCGTCCAGCGCGCTGCTCGCACCGGCAGGATCGACGCCGTTCAGCCGCCCGCCGGAAAATTCGAACCGCGCCGCGCCGGAGAGCGTGGAGATCAGGCTGTGCAGGCTATGGCCTTCTGCCGTCAGGTCCA
>MPNF01000316.1 GCA_002238885.1 Alphaproteobacteria bacterium bin95
ACTTTCATGCAGGGGCTGCTGTCGGGCATCGGGCATCCGGTGATCGGGCTGGATCATTTCGCCTTCCTGGTGGCGCTGGGGCTGGCGGCGGCCTTCATGCGCAATGTCTGGGCGCCGCCGCTGGCGGCCGTCGCCGGCATGGCGGCCGGTTGCCTGCTCGCGGTCGGTTCTGTGGCCCCGCCGATGGTGGAGCCTGTCGTGGCGCTGTCCGTGCTGCTGCTCGGCGGCATGGTGCTGTTGGGGCGCAGTTTGTCCGCGCCGGCGGCAGCGGCCCTGTTTGCCGCCGCCGGACTCTTTCACGGCGCGGCCTATGGCAAAGCTGTGATCGGCGCGGAGGCAACGCCGATTGCCGCTTATCTCATCGGTCTCGCGGCGGTGCAGATGGCGATCGCGCTCGGCGCCGCCGCGGCGGTCCGGGGCATCTGGAAGTCGGGCTCGGCCGCGGCGCTTCAGCCGCGCCTTGCCGGCGCCGTCTGCGCCGGCATCGGTCTGGTCTTCGCTGTCGAGATGCTGGAAGGCGCGCTGCTCGGCTGAGCACCCCGGCCCGCTGCATCTACCGGCGCTTGCGCTTCGGCATCGTCTCGGCAAGCGGTGCCACGCGGATATCGACGGTTACCGGAGCGGCCTTCTCGAAAACGAGCGTGAGCGCGAAGCTGTCGCCCGTCTTTAGCCCTGTTTTCATGCCGAAGAGCATGAGGTGGTCGCCGCCGGGCTCAAGCGCCGCCTCGCCGCCCGCGGGTACGGCGAGGCTCTCCACCTTGCGCATCATCATCACGCCGTCCTTGTGGATGTGCGTGTGAATTTCGACGCGCTCCGCTGCCGGGCTCTCGGCGCCGACCAGCCGGTCGTCACCGCCGGAATTGCGGATAGTCAGCCAGGCTGCCCCCGGACGGGACGGCAAAAGGACACGCGCGCGGGCGTTTTCAACGGTCAGCGCGCCGCCGGCCGAGGCCGGAGCGGCGGTCGAAAGGAACGCAGCGAATGCAGCCCCGAGAGCAAGGCGGAGCATCAGGCGGCGGTCAACACCCTGAGGCCCCGGTCGAGGCCGTCTATGGAGAGCGGGAACATCCGGTTTGCCATGACCTCCTTGACGATCATGGTCGAGGGTGTGTGCTCCCAGCGGGTATCGGGCCGCGGATTGAGCCAGATGGCGTTCGGCCACTGGTCAAGCATGCGCTGTGCCCAGAGCAGGCCGGGCTCCTCGTTCCAGTGCTCCACGGAGCCGCCCTTGTAGGTGATTTCGTAGGGGCTCATGAAGGCGTCGCCGACGAAGATCACCTTGTAGTCCTTGGGATAGGTGTTGATGACATCCCATGTCGGCGTCCGCTGTTCGTGGCGTCGACGGTTGTCCCGCCACATGTATTCGTAAGTGAAGTTGTGGAAATAGTAGTATTCGAGATGCTTGAACTCGGTTCGTGCGGCCGAGAACAACTCTTCGCAAACACGAATATGGTCGTCCATCGAGCCGCCGACATCGAAGAACATCAGCACCTTGACCCGGTTGCGGCGTTCCGGGCGCATGACGATATCCAGCAGCCCGCCATTGTGCGCCGTACCGCGGATCGTCTCGTCGAGGTCGAGTTCGTCGTCCTCGCCGACCCGCGCAAACTCCCGCAGCCGCCGCAGTGCGAGCTGGATATTGCGAATGCCGATCTGCACGGCGTCGTCGTAATTCTTGTAGTCGCGCCGGTCCCATACCTTGAGCGCGCGGCCCTGCCGGCGGCGGCGCTGGCCGATGGCCACACCTTCCGGATTGTAGCCGCCGGTGCCGAACGGCGAGGTGCCGGCAGTGCCGATCCAGCGGTTGCCGCCCTGATGGCGTTCCTTCTGCTCCTCCAGCCGCTTGCGAAGCTCCTCCATGAGCTTCTCCCAGCCGCCCATGGCTTCGATGGCCGCCTTGTCCTCCTCGCTGAACAGCTTTTCCGCCTGGAGCAACAGCCATTCTTCGGGGATATCGTCGCCGAACAGCGTCGCCGTTATGTCCTCGACGCCCTTGAAGAACGTCCCGAATACGCGGTCGTAACGGTCGAAATATTTCTCGTCCTTCACGAGCGCAGAGCGGGAGAGATAATAGAAATCGTCGATGTTGTACATCACGAGGCGCTTGTCCATCGCCTCGATCAGCATCAGGAACTCGCGGATCGTCGCCGGGATCTTCGCCTTCTTTACGTCGAAGAAGAAGTTGATGAGCATCAGCGGCCCTCGCGTCTCGCCATGAAGATCAACCGCTCAAAGAGATGCACATCCTGCTCGTTCTTCAACAGCGCCCCGTAAAGCGGCGGGATCGACTTGTTGCCGTCCTTGCCGCGCAGAACCTCCGGCGGAATATCCTCCGCCATCAGCAGCTTCAGCCAGTCCAGCAGCTCGGAGGTGGACGGCTTCTTCTTGAGGCCGGGCACTTCGCGCATCTGGAAGAAGGCTTCCATGGATTCCTTCACCAGCTCCTTCTTGATGCCCGGATAGTGGACATCGACGATTTCCTGCATCGTCTCCGGATCCGGGAAGCGGATATAGTGGAAGAAGCAGCGGCGCAGGAAGGCGTCGGGCAGCTCTTTTTCGTTGTTGGAGGTGATGATGACGATCGGGCGGACTTGCGCCTTGATCGTCTCGCCGGTCTCGTAAACGAAGAATTCCATGCGGTCGAGTTCCTGCAACAGGTCGTTCGGGAACTCGATATCGGCCTTGTCGATCTCGTCGATCAGCAGGACGATCTTCTCGTCAGAGGTGAAGGCATCCCAGAGCTTGCCGCGGTCGATATAGTTGCGGATGTCCTTCACCCGCTCGTCGCCGAGCTGGCTGTCGCGCAGGCGCGACACGGCGTCGTATTCGTAGAGGCCGTGCTGGGCCTTGGTGGTGGACTTGATGTGCCAGGTGATGAGCCGCATGCCGAGCGCCGAGGCGACTTCCTCCGCAAGCATGGTCTTGCCGGTGCCGGGCTCTCCCTTGACCAGCAGCGGCCGCTCCAGGGTAATGGAGGCGTTGACCGCCAGCATCAGGTCTTCGGTGGCTACATAGCTGTCGGTGCCGGTGAAACGCATCTCGCTCATGGGGGCGCCTGTTTCCTTCGTCGCTTCGCTCGCGCGGGTCGAGCGGACCCTAAAGGCGGGTCGGACCGTAATCAAGGCGCGGCGCGGTGACGCGGCAGGCGGCGCTGCGGGTCTCCGCGGCGTTGAACCGAGTGCCACAGTTCGCTAGAAGCGGCCCGGAGAAAGAGGGGAGGCTAGGGCCGTGTGGGACAACGGGGTCGGAAAATATCTGTACGGGATGACAATGATCCTCTGCGCGGCGGGCTTCCTGTTCGTGGCAAGCCGGATGCACGGCGCGATGGAGTGGATCGCCTGGGCCGGTTTCCTCGGCTGCACGGTCTTCGTCTTCTGGCTGATCGCGCACTACACCCGCGAGGCGGGCGGCGGGCACTGAGGCGCTAGCGGCGCCGGGACCGGCGGCCGCACGTTCAGGGCGACTTGCGGACACCGCCGCCCGGGTCGCCCAGGCTGTCGATGATCGGGCAGTCCGGCCGGTCGTCCCCCCGGCACGCATCGACGAGATGGGCAAGCTCATCGTGCAGCGACTGGAGTTCGCGCTGCTTCTTCCCAATCTCCTCCAGGCGCGCCGTTGCAATGCGCTTCACGTCTGCGCTCGAACGCCGGCGATCCTCATAGAGGCCCAGCAACTCCCGGCATTCCGAGATCGAGAATCCGAACTCCCGCGCCCGGCGCACGAATACCAGCTTGCGCACCGAAGCGTCGTCATAGCTCCGGTAGCCGGATTCGGACCGTGCAGGGGCCGGCACCAGCCCGATATCGGCGTAGTAGCGCACCGTCTTCGCGGGCAGCCCTGCAGCCTTCGAGGCAGTGGAGATATTCATGGGCTTAGGTGCTTGACCTTCCAGCTGCTGGAAAGACTAGATTTCCGGTAGAACCCGTGCAAGAGCCATCGCCATGGTCGCCATAACCGCAAGAGTCGCTATCGACTGGCACTGCCGCCACACTTGGCGCAGGGCTTCGAAGAACACGGCCTGGTGCCTGCTCGGCTGCGCCATTGGCGATTTCGCCACCATCGCCTTCTTCCAGTTCACCGGCATACCCTGGCCGACGATGGCGATCATGGTTCTCGCCATTGTGAACGGGCTGCTGACCTCCATTGCCCTGGAGACATTCATACTCTCCCGCCAGATGGACCTCGGGACTGCGTTCCGGACGGCCATCGGGATGTCCTTCATCTCGATGATCTCCATGGAAGCCATGATGAATGCGGTGGACTGGGTGCTGACCGGCGGCGCCATGCTGACATGGTGGGTCGTGCCGCTCATGCTGGCCGCCGGCTTCGTCACGCCGCTTCCCTACAATTACTGGCGGTTGAAGGCGCTTGGGAAGGCATGCCACTGAGGCGGGTCGGGTTCCTGCTCGCCGCAATCGCCGCCGCAGGCCTCGGCG
>MPNF01000317.1 GCA_002238885.1 Alphaproteobacteria bacterium bin95
TCGAGCAGATGCACGCCCTCGGCCTCAAGGGCATGGCCGAGGCCTGGCGCGACATGGCCGAAAAGGGCCAGGACACCGAGCTCGACCGCGAGGAATGGCTCGCCCTCATGCTCGACCGCGAAGCCGCTACCCGGGCTGACAGGCGTCTCACAAACCGCCTCCGGCAGGCCAGCCTGCGCTTCCCCGAGGCCTGCATCGAGGATGTCGACTTCGATCCCGCCCGCGGCCTCGACCGCCGCAATATCCTCTCCCTCGCCCAGGGCGAATGGCTCAAGACCCACGACAATCTGATCCTGGTCGGTCAGACCGGCACCGGCAAAACATGGCTCGCCTGCGCCTTCGGACATCAGGCCGCAAGGCTCGACCGCTCCGTCCTCTATGTCCGTATGCCCCGACTCTTCGAGGATCTCGCCATGGCGCGTCTCGACGGAAGGCTCCCCAGGCTCATCGACAAGCTCGCAAGGGTCCAGCTCCTCATCCTCGACGACTGGGGTACTCATGGCCTCTCCGACCGCCAGAGGCTCGACCTCCTCGAAATCTGCGAAGAACGATACCGCCGACGGTCCACCCTCATCACCGCACAGCTCCCCGTCGCCAAATGGCACGACCTCATCGGCGAAGCCCCCGTCGCTGACGCCATCCTCGACCGGATCGTCCACAACGCCCACCGCATCGACCTGAAAGGCGAAAGCATGCGAAGGAAAAACGCCAGGCCCGACTTGACCCCGGCCGCCGCAGCGGAAGACAATCCCGACTGACCAAAAACCAGGCGCCCGGAGCCACGCTCAAGGCCGGCCGGAACTTATTGAAATCCGCGGCCGGGACTTAGTGAAATACCCGGCCGGAATCTCTGAAATACGCACCCAACGAGAGCTTTGCGGATAACACACCATAGAGCGCCTCTGGGCGCTCTCCCGGCCCTTACCCCCTGCCTATGCCGGCGAAGGGCCTGATACACGCTCTCTCACGCCTCCGGGGCGCGTTCTAGGCTGTGTGCTATTCCGGTTTCCAGCCTGCCGGAGGATGCCAGCGGAATGAGCTGCCTGTCGGGGTCCGCGTTGACCGCCTTCTCCACCCGAACGCGGACAGGCATTGCTCTATGTCCCCCGTGGTCCAAGTGCAACGCGGCGCGGCGGCGATCCGCCGTATGTCCATCATCCTCCACGGTCGCGCCGGGAGAACCGCGAGCCGGTCAGGAAGGTTCCACTCATCCTCGAATATCGGGGTGTATGTAAACGGTGAGCCACCGCTATGCGTTCGGCGGAAGGAGGGCGGGTCTGGGCGAACCGGGGGAGGGTCCGGCAAAGGGGTCCAGTCCGCTTCCCGCGCTGCCCCCGCTTGCTCCGGATGGGTATAACACCAATGGCAAAGGAGGCGGCGTTCTTCCGTGGGTTGGAACCGCCAACCGCAACAGGAACACAACCGCAGCCCGCTCATTCCGCCTCAAACAGCCACGGCCCATAGTTCCGGAGCGGGCCAACAATCCGGTCGTATGCCCGCTCCTTCGGCAGACCGCGAACCCCGTCATACAAATCCCGCACCAGCAGCACAGCAGCGGCGGCCAGCAGGGGCTTGGAAGGGTAGTCGCTCGGCAGACCGTAGGTCCCTGTAACCCGGAAGCGGCGGTTGGCAGTGTCCGGCCAGCGCACGGCAGGGGCAATGACGAAAATGTCTCCATCATCCTCCACGACCGAATATCCCGCCTCCGGGACGGTATCCGGGAAGAACATGGGGATGGGGTTGTCTGTGGGCGCCTGGTAGGTGATGGAGGTGATGGAGCGGAAGAAGGGATCACAGAACGCGATGGCCTGAGACCCGCTGACTTGGAAGGTCAGCGCCGCGCGCCGGTTGGGTATGGGCATGTTGGTGTCGCGGGCAACGGCGGATACGGCCGATTTGATGAGGGCGCGCAAGTCGTCATCTTGGCTTGTGTCGCCGTCCGGGAAGCGAAGCTCAAACCGGACCCTGTCGAGGGGGAGAATATCTTCAGCCGCCGCGAAGCTCATAACCCTACTCCAGCCCTAGCAGCCGCCGTGCTTCCTCGTCACTCATGCCGGCATCGCGGAAGCTCTTGTAGGCGCGGCTCAGTTGCTGCCAGTCCGGCATGCGGAGCGGCGATAGGTCGATGGAGGCGGACGGGTCCAGCCGCTTCACTTCCCGCACAATCTGCGCCGCGATCGGGACGATGGTAGAAGACACAAACTCCCGCTTCGCCTCCCGCAAGGCTGCGTCTGAGGCATTGTCGGAAAACAGGACCGGCGGAATGCCATACGCCGCGAAAATCGCCCCGGCCATCGGGAAGTGGGCCGGGGAGCCCGTCGCGCCGCCGCTGGCAAGGTTGGTGAAGGTCGCGCCGCCGGGCATGATGAGGGGCCGGGTTGTGTCCTCGGCAGCCTTGCTGAGCAGCCGGTGAATGCCTTCTAGCTGCTGGTCATTCAACAGCGCCCGGAAGGAAATCCCGACGCCAGAACGGTGCGGGAGACCGTCCACCTCTTGGAGCAACCGCTCGAACCGGGCGACCGTGTTGGCCGCATAGGGAACCGTTGCCCAGGGGGCCTCGCCTCGCCAGTGCTCACGCGGGCCAAGCCGAATATGCGCCACTTCGGCGCGCGACCGCACGATGGACGGCGTTTCGGATGGGCCGGGAAGCGTGAGCTGGTAGACCCACGTCTCCGGCGCGCTCCGGCCTTTGACCGAGGATATGGTGGCGAGGGCAAGCCGGGAGCCGTCGCGGACCAACGCCGCTTCCCCTTCCAGCGCAAGCCGCACCACGAGCGCCGGAATCACCTCAGCAAGCGGTTCCGGCTCCACCAATGCAGCGGCAAACGCGCGGCTCCAATAGCCCGTCGCCACACCGACAGCCGAGGCGAGGCGGGGGAGTGCATCGGACCCCACCGCCTTGCCGACCAAGTCGTTGACCGCTATCGCGGTCGCGTCCCCCGGAGACTCCGCAGCGGAAGCCTCCGGAGAGAGCCAGCGAAGAAGCTTCATGGCTCAGGCGTTGATCTGTGCGCCGATGTGCTTCCACCCGTCCGCCCGCGTTACGCCGAAGGACGCGAGCATGACGGCCGTCAGCTTGATCTCGCCTTCGGCTGCTTTTGTGATCTGATCGCGAATCAGCGTGACTGCCGGCCAAAGCGCCATCGTTGCATCGTCCGCCATGCCGAGCCGGGCGATGACCGACTGGCGCTTGTTCGCGACCGCCGGAGCGTGGGGGGTGACGCGGAAGCGGACGCCTTCGGCTTGGAGGGAGGCAAGGGCGCTCCGGTCGCCGGTCCCGTTGTAGTTGGCGGCGGCGTCGGCATATGCGAGCGAGCCGATGGCGAGGCGAATGTCGCCGATGGAGGTGGCGTGGCGACCGTCCACCAGACCGTAGACCGTCGAGCGCCAGGTCTCAAAGGTGAGATGCGCGGCGGAGTTGGCCGCTGCGACCGAAGACAGGACGGTGCTTGCGACATATGAGTCCAGGTCCTCGGACAGCGCGGCGTTGAGGGCGGCAGAGAGCGCCTGGTCGAGGCTGCGAAGCTGGGCCGCTTCCGTGCGCCGGAAGGAGAAGCCAGCTTGCAGCCGTTGGGGTTCCAGCTTGGTGACAGCGAACGCGCCCGTGGTCTCCGCAACAGCATCCGAGTTGTCGGGAGCTTTCCGCCCCACCGTGGGACGGGTTGAGAGCGTCGGCACGATGAGATCGCCGGAAGCCACCCGCCGCTGCATCACGCCGAGGAACGCCATGAGCCCGGTCGAGAACATCGGTGAGACAGGCTGCATGGCGTCTGCCGGGAGGGCATCTGGCGCGGGCGTCACGGCCATCGTCGGAGACAGGATGAGGTCGAGGGGGATTGCATCCGCCGCCGCGCCCGTTTCCGCTTGCAGTTCCTCGATGGCCCCGCCAGCCGCACGACCGTCCAGCGCCGCCGTCACGATAGCTGCCGTCCCGCCTTCGGCGCGCGCCCGCTGCACCAGCCCCGCGTCCGGGCCGGGGGAACCCGCGCCGCTCATCAGCGCGTCCCGTGCGGCGTCCACGGCGGCGCTCGCTTCGGCGTAGGCTTGGAGCCGGGCCTGAATTGTTTCGTCGCTTGCACCTGCGGCTTGTGCCTCCAGATACGCGGTTTGCGCCCGCGAACGGGCTGCCAGTAGTGCGGAGAAGTTCATGGTCGAATGACCTCCTTCAAAAAATGCGGTCCCACGGGAAAAGAATACGCCGGATTTAGTGAACGCAAACAGTTATTTTTGGTCGGTTTTTCCTCCCTGAAGCACTTCAAGGCCGCCGAGCCGGGCCTTTGGGTATGAAATTGTTTTGGCGGGGACGCGTCCTCTTGTTGCTGGCGTCGCGCCGAACATTGCAAAGAGCTTCGTCAACATTGCGCCGGACTGTTGAAGGGCGCGAAAGGAAGCAGACACAATCATGCGCCCGTCCTTATCGAAGTCAAAGC
>MPNF01000318.1 GCA_002238885.1 Alphaproteobacteria bacterium bin95
TGGCCGAGTTCGACAATATCGGCGGACTTGCGGTCGGCGACGACGTGCGGATGAGCGGCATCAGGATCGGCGCCGTCTCCGGCCAGCGGCTGGACACGGACACTTTCTCGGCGGTCGTTACCTTCTCTATCGACTCCTCCGTCAAGCTGCCGACCGACAGTTCCGCCAAGATCGCCAGCGAGAGCCTGCTCGGCGGCAAATATGTCCAGATGACGCCCGGCGCCGAAGACAAGACCATCCCGCCCGGCGGGCGCATCGCGTTTGCGCAGTCGTCGGTGAGCCTGGAGGACCTGATCGGGCGCTTTATTTTCAGCGCCGCCGATGACAAGAAGAACTGACGTCCAGACCCTCTTCCCGTCATGCCCGGACTTGTTCCGGGCATCCATGCGGCCGCCCGGCGGATGCGATGGAGAGAGATGCCCGGAACAAGTCCGGGCATGACGGAGAGGGCATTCAGGCATGACGAAAGAGCCGCTGGGAAGGTCGGGTCCCGCCGTCGCAATGCCTTCTCCTTACAGCGTTTCGGCGTACTCGGAGCGCTGCTGCTTTTTCCGCTGCTGGGCGCCGGGGCTGCAGCGGCCGACGAGCGCCAGAGGTTCACCTATCGCGAGATGGGGGTGGCGGTGCTGCAGGCGCTCGACAAGGTCACCGCGCGGATTTCCACCCTGACGATGCCGCTGGAGCGGACGAGGCGATTCGGCACGCTGGAGGTCACGGTCTGGGCGTGCCGGAAGCGGCCGCCGGAGGAGCCGCCGGAAAGCGCGGTCTTCCTCACCGTCGTCGAGCGCCGCCGGGACGCCCCGCCGGCGCGGCTGTTCCAGGGCTGGATGTTCGCGTCGAGCCCCGCAATGTCGGCCCTGGAGCACCCGGTCTATGACATCTGGGCGCTGGACTGCCTCGACGCCCCGCACGAATAGGGGTCAGCGCGGCAGCTCGGAGGGGCGGCCGGTCAGGAAGGCATCGACCGCGTGGGCGCACTGGCGGCCTTCGCGGATCGCCCAGACGACCAGCGACTGGCCCCGGCGCATGTCGCCCGCAGCGAAGACCTTGTCGCGCGAGGTCCGGTAGCTTTCGGTGTCGGCCTCGACATTGCCGCGCGCATCCAGCGCCACGCCCAGCGTGTCGATCATGCCGGCCCGGACAGGACCGGAGAAGCCCATGGCGAGCAGCACAAGGTCGGCCTCGATCTCGTCTTCGGAGCCGGGAACCGGCACGAAGCCCTTGCCCGGCTCGAAGCGCACCTCCCGCGTTGCGAGCGCGCGCACCCGGCCCGCGGAGTCGGCCAGGAATGCCGTGGTCTCGATCTCGTAACGCTGCTCGGAGCCTTCCTTCTGCGAGGAGGAAATGCGCAGCCGCCGCGGCCAGTAGGGCCACACAAGGCTGAGGTCCGGGTTCTCGTCCGGCTCGTCGAAGATCTCGAGCTGTACGATCCGGGCCGCGCCCTGGCGGGTCGAGGTGCCGATGCAGTCCGAGCCGGTATCGCCGCCGCCGATGACGACGAGCTTGCGGCCGACGGCCTCGATCCTGCCCGACGGAGCGGGGTCGCCGGCATTGATGCGGTTCTGCTGCGGCAGGAAGTCCATCGCGAAATGGATTCCGTCCAGGTCGCGGCCGGGCGTGCCCGCAAGGTCGCGCGGCGCTTCGGCCCCGCCCGTCAGCACCACGGCGTCATGGCTCGCGACCAGTTCCTCGACATCGACATTCACGCCGACATGCGCGTCGGTCCGGAAGGTGACGCCTTCCGCCGCCATCTGCGCCATGCGCCTGTCGATCAGATGCTTCTCCATCTTGAAGTCGGGGATGCCGTAGCGCAGCAGGCCGCCGATGCGGTCTTCCTTCTCCAGCAGCACGACATCGTGGCCGGCGCGGGCTAATTGCTGCGCAGCCGCCATGCCCGCCGGGCCGGAGCCGACGACGGCGACCCGCTTGCCGGTGCGCGCGGCGGCCGGCTGCGGCTGGACCCAGCCTTCCTCGAAGCCCTTGTCCACAATCGCGCATTCAATGGTCTTGATAGCCACCGCATCGTCATTGATGTTCAGGACGCAGGCTTCCTCGCACGGCGCCGGACAGATGCGGCCGGTGAACTCCGGGAAGTTGTTGGTCGAGTGCAGATTGACCAGCGCTTCGCGCCAGTCGCTGCGATAGACCAAATCGTTCCAGTCCGGGATCTGGTTGTTGACCGGGCAGCCGTTGTGACAGAACGGGATGCCGCAATCCATGCAGCGCGCCGCCTGCTCCCTGGTGCCCTCGTCGCCCAGCGGAACGACGAACTCCCGCCAGTGCCGGACACGCTCCTCGATGGGCCGGTAAGGGCGTTCGCTGCGTCCGTGTTCCAGGAACCCGGTGACCTTACCCATGTGCCTCGGCACCCTGGGCGGCGGCCGCCATCTCGATAAGCGCGCGGCGGTAGTCCACGGGCATGACCTTGACGAACCGTGCCCGGGCGGCGTCCCAGTCCTCGAGCATGGCGGCGGCCACGACGCTGCCGGTATAGCGGCGGTGGCGCCGGACCATGCCGTAAAGCCGCGCCTCGTCGTGGTTCATCATGTCGTGCAGGTCGTCGGCGTCCCGGCCGGTGGCGGCGACCGGCTCCAGCACCGCTGCAGCCAGATTGCACCGCTTCTCGAAGGTGCCGTCGGGGTCGTAAACATAGGCGATGCCGCCGCTCATCCCGGCGGCGAAATTCCGCCCGGTGCCGCCCAGAACCGCGACGCAGCCGCCGGTCATGTATTCGCAGCCATGGTCGCCAACGCCCTCGACAACCGCCCAGGCGCCTGAGTTGCGGACGGCGAAGCGCTCGCCGGCGACGCCGGAGAAGTAGCACTCGCCTTCGATCGCTCCATAGAGCACCGTATTGCCGATGACGATATTTTCGCTCGGTGCATAAGGTGTCGCGGCAGGCGGGTAGATGACCAGCCGGCCGCCGGACAGGCCCTTGCCGACATAGTCGTTCGCGACGCCCTCGAGGTGAATCGCCATGCCGCGGGTTGCCCAGGCGCCGAAGCTTTGCCCGCCGACGCCCTTCGCCTCGATGACGATGGTGTCCTCGGGCAGGGCGGCATGGCCGCGCCTCTTTGCGACCTCGCCCGCCAGCATGGCGCCGACGGAACGGTTCACATTGCGTACGGGCGTGCGGATATTCACCGGCCGGCCTTCGTCCAGCGCTGGCGCGGCCTCCTCGATCAGCCACTTGTCGAGCGCGCGGTCGAGGCCGTGGTCCTGCCCCTCGCTGTTATGGATCACGACGCCTGGCCCGACTTTCGGCTTGAACAGCAGCCGGTTCAGGTCCACGCCATGCGCCTTCCAGTGGTCTTCCGCACGGCGCATGTCGAGCCTGTCGGAACGCCCGATCATCTCGTCGAAGCGCCGGAAGCCCAGCCGCGCCATGATCTGCCGCACTTCCTCGGCAACGAAGAAGAAGAAGTTGATGACGTCCTCCGGCGCGCCGGCGAAGCGCTGGCGGAGCTCCTCGTCCTGCGTGGCGATGCCGACCGGGCAGGTATTCAGATGGCACTTGCGCATCATGATACAGCCCATGGCGATCAGCGGCGCGGTAGAGAAGCCGAACTCATCCGCACCGAGCAGCGCCCCGATGGCGACGTCGCGCCCGGTGCGCAGGCCCCCGTCCACCTGCACGGCGATGCGGGTGCGCAGATTGTTGAGCACGAGGGTCTGGTGCGTCTCGGAAAGGCCGATCTCCCAGGGCGAGCCGGCATGGGTGAGCGAGGTGACCGGCGAGGCGCCCGTGCCGCCCTCGAAGCCCGAAATCGTGACATGGTCGGCCTTGGCCTTGGAGACGCCGGCGGCGACCGTGCCGACGCCCACTTCCGAGACCAGCTTGACGCTGATCCGCGCCGCCGGGTTCACATTCTTCAGGTCGTGGATGAGCTGGGCCAGGTCCTCGATCGAATAGATGTCGTGGTGCGGCGGCGGCGAGATCAGGCCGACGCCTGGCGTCGAGTGCCGCACGCGCGCGATGTTGCGGTCCACCTTGTGCCCGGGCAGCTGTCCGCCCTCGCCGGGCTTGGCGCCCTGCGCCATCTTGATCTGGATATCGTTGGAGTTGGCGAGATACTCCGCCGTCACGCCGAACCGGCCCGACGCCACCTGCTTGATCGCCGAGCGCATGCTGTCGCCGTTCGCCATCGGCTCGAAGCGGTCCGCCTCCTCGCCGCCTTCGCCGGTGTTCGACTTGCCGCCGATGCGGTTCATGGCGATGGCCAGCGTGGTGTGCGCCTCGCGCGAGATCGAACCGAAAGACATGGCGCCGGTAGCGAAACGCTTCACGATCTCCGCGGCAGGCTGGACCTCCTCGAGCGGTACGCCATTGCCGTCTTCCCGGAACTCGAACAGGCCGCGCAGCGTCATCAGCCTGCTGCTCCGTTCATTCAGGATCGCCGCATATTCCTCA
>MPNF01000319.1 GCA_002238885.1 Alphaproteobacteria bacterium bin95
TCGAAGTCCCGCTCCGTGACCTTCCGCCCGTCGCCGTCGATCAGCTCGAACGGCCCGCCCACGCTCGGCCGGCCCCGCTCCGGCCCGCCGTCTAGCGCCCACCAGAGCCAGTAGCCGGCGAGCACGCAGACGATGACGCCGGAAACGAGCAGCCCGATCTGCAGGCCCCTGCGCATGGGAGCGCCGGCGCCTCAGAGCGCCAGCCGCAGCAGCGCGACCAGAACGGCCACCAGCTGAATCATGTTGACGAAGGCCGCGCGCTTGTGGGCGCGCGTGAATTCCTCCGCCGCACCGTATTCGCCCCGCTCGCGGGCGTCGAACAGGCGCTGCGTCTGCGGCATGGTCACATAACGCGAGGCGAGGAACGCGGCCGTCACCAGCGCCATGATCGCGGCGTCCCAGGGCTGCACAGGGAGCGCCGACACTGCCGCGATGCCGGAAACGACGGCCATGAACATGTAATAGGGGCCGAAGGCGTCCCGCATGAAGGCGTCGGCGACCGGCTTGTCGAGCCTGCGGAACACCATCGGCGCGAAGAAGCCGGTGAAGGTCACCATGCCGCCGAACGCAAGCGCGCTCGCCGCCACCGCGATTCCGAGAAGGATTGTCTCCAGGCCCGCCATGCCGCCCCGCCGCCAACGACCCCTCCGGTATAGCCCCGCGCCGCGCCGCCGGGAAGGGGCTGGCGCCGGCTCACCCCTTCTTGCGGAACCGGCGCACGAACTTCCAGATTTCCTCGGCGCTCTCGATGTCGCGATTGTGGGCGCCGGCCCATTTGCGCCATTCCGAGGAAAGGGGCTCGTAGCTCGGCCAGTTGTGGCCGCCGCCCTTGACCTTGAGGAGCTTGACGGCGCCCTCGACCGTGCAGCCCGTCCAGCGCATTTCGAGCACGCGACTGTCGTCCCAGCCGTCCCGGTCGTACCGGAGTGCGCCTTCCTGGCCGGTGCAACCGTTGAGCCGGCGGAAATGCTCCATCGTCTCGGGAATCGACAGTTCGCGCCCCATCGGGAATATCCAGCCGTCGTAAGGCAAGACCGCATCGAATGTGCCGGCGATGACCATGATCGGCACCGGCGCCTCCGCCGCGCATGAGTCCCGGTGCCCCTCGAACATCGTCCCGGCCCCGGAGGCCGCGGCGGCAAACGGCATCCCGGCCGTACAAAGCAGCCTGTAGGACATGATCGCGCCGTCGGAGAACCCTGTCAGATAGACCCGTTCGGGATCCGCCAAGCCCTCCTCGACGAGGTGCGAGACCACCGCGAAGATGAAGCCGATATCGTCCGCCTTCCGCCCGTCCTCGAATGTCGTGTTATCGAGCCCGTCGAACAGGTTCCATTTCCCGAGCCAGGCATGCGGATAGGCGACAATGAACCGCTCGCGGCCCGCCACCCGGCCCAGCGCGTCCCAGCCGATACGGCCCAGGTCTTCGCGTTCCGCCAAGGCCTTCTCCCTGCTGCGGTATCCGTGCAGCGACACGACCAGCGGCGCGGGCGCGGCAACCCCCGCCTCCCCGTTCTGCAGGTAGTAGCGCCGCTCGACGCCCTGGTGCCGCAGGGTTCGCACCTCCCCGGCGGCGGCGGGCGAGCTATCGAATCTCTCTGCACAGGACGAAGGAACAAGCACCGCAAGGAACGCGGCCAGGACTTGCAGGGAACGCCGTTTCGCCATCTCGGGCATCGTCTCACCTCCCGGGCGCGCTCGGCCTGAAAAGGAGGCGACCGTGAACGGCGGCAGGGCATCGGGGAAATACCCCTTTCGGCAATCTCCATGCGCGGCCGGCATTTCGGGGACCGAAACGGACTCCCGAAGGGGAAACAGCCCCGCGAGCCGGTCAAATCCACCGCATGAAACTGTCCGGCTGCAAGGACCCGGTCCAATGCCGATGCCATGGCGCATCTTGACATCAATTATGATGGGCATCATGATGCCTCATATGAGAACCACATTAACCCTCGACGCGGATGTCGAGCAGTTGCTTCAGCGGGAAATCCGGCGCACCGACAGGAGTATGAAGGCTGTCGTCAACGATGCTTTGCGCCTTGGGCTGGGAATACACGGCAAACCGCCCCGGCCGTCTCGCTATAAGGTGAAGCCCCATGATTTCGGCATCGGGCCGGGCGTTGACAGGGATCGGTTCAACCAGCTTGTCGATGAGTTGGAAGCGGAAGAATTCGCCCGGCGGCGCAGCCGGTGATCGTTCCCGACGTCAACCTGCTCCTGCATAGTCACGATTCCCGGTCCCCTCGCCACGAGGCGGCGCGGAGGTGGTGGGAGACGCTGATGAACGGCTCCGTCGGCGTCGGCCTTCCCTGGGTCGCGATCCTGGGCTTCATACGCATCGCCACAAATCCCAGGATTTTCGACAGACCGCTCGATATAGGCAGCGCCTGCATGTACGTCCGGTCATGGCTCGGAAGGCCCCAAACGGTCCTTATTCATCCGGGAGACCGCCATGCGGACATTCTGTTCGCCCTCCTGGAAGCGGCAGGCTCCGCCGGCAATCTGACCACGGACGCCCATCTCGCCGCGCTGGCTATCGAGCATCAGGCCGAACTTCATTCGACCGACGCGGACATGGCGCGGTTTCCGGGTCTCAGGTGGGTCAATCCCCTCGCCTGACGCCGCATGGTTGCGAGGGATTGCCGCCGAACCGTCCGACCGGGAAGAGCGGACGCAGCGCCCCGCCTCTTTCGGCCGGCGCCGCCGGGCTACTCTTCTTCCGAGATAAGCAGGTAGCCCCGGTTCTCGACGGTATCGAAGGTCCGCATGGCGGCGATCAGGTCGCTCGCCCGGACCCAGACCCAGGGTGCGCGGTTCGGGTTCACATCCATGACGAGGAAGGAATCGCTTGCCCGGTCATAGGCCCCGAGCGGCGAGATATGCCCGCCGCCCGTCTGTCCGAGCGCCTTGCGGGAATAGTTGACGAGCACATAGTCGTCCCGGGCGGCCAGGTTCCGGGCCAGCTCGTCGCGCAGCGTTCCGGATGCCGCGCCGTCCTCCACGACGCGCACCGTGACCGACAGGCCGTGCGCGCGAAGCACCTGGCCGAGCTGGCGAAGCTGCAGGCCGAAGTCCCTGCGCCACTCTCCCCCGATCTCGACGGGCTTGCCCAGAACCTCCGCCACGGTCTTCGTGCCGTCGATCAGTACATTGTTCGGCGTGTATTTGCCGAGGAAGGGATCGAGGCCGGCCGGCAGCCATGCCATGTCCGCGGCGGCGATAGCGCGGCGGTCCTGCGGCAGCCCCTTGCGCTTGCCGAGGCGCAGCGCATTGAGCACGATCGCGGACGAGGCCGGGCCGCAATAGATCTTGTTGTCCTGGCTGACGAAATGGTTGCTGAGGGGGAAGAAATCCGCCTTGTGCGCCGAGCGCGAGAAGCGCGCCGCGCTCTCCTCCGAGTCCCACGCGACCAGCGGGGCGCCCGATGCCGGCGCGACCGACAGGATGGCGACAGCCAGAACGGTCCAGAAGCGGGTCATGGCGTTTTTTTCCCACACCCGGCGCAAGGTCCGCCGTCCATGCCCGGGCGAAAGCGCGCTTCCGTTTCCTGATCCGCGAGCGCGTCCCGTCATTCCGGCATCCTGTCGAATCGGTGGTCATACATGCTTCCGCGGGCCCCTTCCTACCTGAATGCCGTTCACCCTTCTCCCAGCTTCCCAAGCCAGTCCAGGCGCGGGCGCAGAGCGGCTATGGGGCCTATCGCTATGACGGCGGGGGGCTCGGCCTCCTGTGCCGCCGCGCCGAGACCGGCGAGCGTGGTCTCGATGACGCGCTGGCGGGGGGTGGCGGCGTGGCTGACGATGGCGGCGGGCTCGTCGGGCGGGCGTCCGTGGGCCATGAGGCGCGCGGCGATGGCGTCGATGCGCCGGAGCGCCATGTAGAAGACCAGCGCGGGCGAGCCTCTTGCGAGCGCCTCCCAGTCCAGGCCGCTCTCCTCGGGCGAGGCGTGGCCGGAGACGAAGGTGACGGCGGAGTTGGTGTCGCGGTGCGTCGCCGGGATGCCGGCATAGGCGAGCCCGCCGATGCCGGCCGTGACGCCCGGCACGATGCGGAACGGCACGCCCGCTGCCGCGAGCGCCAGCGCTTCCTCGCCGCCGCGCCCGAACACGAACGGGTCGCCGCCCTTGAGGCGCAGCACGCGCGCGCCGGCCTTCGCCTCCGCCACCAGCCGGGCGGAGATGTCGGGCTGGCAGGGCGAGGGCCGCCCGCCGCGCTTGCCGGCATGAACGATACGCGCGCCCGCCCGCGCCATCGCCAGCACGCCCGGATCGACCAGCGCGTCATGCACCACCACATCCGCGTCTTCGAGCGCGCGGGCCGCCAGCAGGGTCAACAGGCCGGGGTCGCCGGGGCCCGCGCCCACGAGCCAGACCTCGCCCGGCGCGAGCTTCG
>MPNF01000320.1 GCA_002238885.1 Alphaproteobacteria bacterium bin95
CGGCGCCGCCCGACAATCCCTTTGTCGGACGAGCCGGGGCGCTGCCGGAAATATGGTCCTACGGGCACCGCAACCCGCAGGGCCTCGCCTTCGATCCCGCCACCGGCCGGCTATGGTCGCAGGAACACGGGCCGCGCGGCGGCGACGAAGTCAACCTGATCGAACGCGGGCGGAACTACGGCTGGCCGGTCATCACCCACGGCCGCAACTACAGCGGCACGAAGATCACCGACGAGACGGCCCGCGCCGGCATGGAGCAGCCTGCCGCTTACTGGACGCCCTCCATCGCGCCGTCGGGGCTGACGGTCTATCGCGGCGACAGGTTCCTGCGCTGGGACGGCAACCTCTTCGTCGGCGCGCTGCGCGCCCAACTCCTCGTCAGGCTGGAGCTGGACGGAGACAGGGTGGTCCACGAAGAGCGCCTGTTGGCCGATTTCGGCAACAGGATACGCGATGTGCGCACTGGCCCCGACGGCCTGATCTACCTGGCTCTGGACGAGAACGACGCCCATATATGGCGCCTGGAGCCGCTATAGAGCTGCCCCGGACGCGGTCCGGTCTGAGCAAAAGCGCAAATATCGGTTTAATTTCCTTTTATGGGCTTGTAATTGTCTCATTTGTTCTCTATATACCCCACATTTATGCCAATCGGCAAGCAAGCGAGGAAGGCGATGACCTGAATGTGACCCGGGGCGCGCGACAGCGCCCAACGGGCACTCCACACGAACCCGGAGGGCGGAGGCGGCGGCCGCCCAACGGGACAAGTGCGTCCGGCGCAAGGCGCCGCGTCGGAAGCATCGGGACGGAACGGCGCCGCGAAGTCGAAAACACCTGAAACAGCAGCCGCGCCGGTCACGGCGAGGAGGAAGGATGACAAAAACGGCGGCAAGCGGGCTGGGAGGCGCGCGGAAGGGCAAGGCGGTAAGCGAGGACCTGCGGCGCCGGGCGGTGGCGGCGGTGCTGGACGAAGGGAAGACCGTTCGTGCCGCGGCGCGGAAGTTCGATGTCGCCGCGGCCAGCGTCCATCGGTGGCTGCAGCGCTTCCGGGCCCGCGGCGATGTCCGGGCGGACCCGCCCGGCGGCCGCCCGTCGCTCATCGCCCCGGAGCGCGCGCGGGTCCTCCGCCTTCTGGAAAAACGGCCGGAGGTCGGCGACCGGGGCCTGCAGGCCGCACTTGCCGCCGAGGGCATCGCCGTCAGCCTATCCACGGTAAAGCGCTTCCTGAAGCTCAACGGCCTGCAACGCAAGCAACGCCGCGCGTGGCGGCGAGGGCAAGCCGGCAGCGGAGCCAATCGAACGCCTTCGGCTCTTGCGAGAAGTCCCAGAGGCGGTCAGGTGCCATTCGTCGGCCGCCGCCAATTCGTTCCGCGGAATGTGGAAGGGCATGCGCTCCCATCCGTTCGCGGTCTTCGCCTCCAGTAGCCGGGGGCGCGCTACTCCGCCGGGGCTGCCGGAGGGTCGTCCGGTCTCATGTTGCGGCCGGCGATATAGTCCCGGACGATCGTGAGTTGACCCTTGATCTCCGCCAGGCCGGCTTCGACCGACCGCAGCCGCTCTTCCAGGCCGTCGATGCGCTTGCCCAAGCTGTCCATGCGTCTGCTCAGGCCTTGCAGGCCCTGCAGGATGACGCCGCCCAGCGCCACGCCGACAGCAAGAATGGCAATCAATTCGGGACTCATAACAGAAGGTTTAGCAAAGGGGCTTATATACCAGTTTACCCACGGGATCGGATCGCAGCCCTATAGAGCCGCAAATCCTTGTCTGAGGCCGCACGGTTCTGCAAGTCGAATGGCAGCCCATCGTGCGGGTGAATCTCGCTCCAAGAGCGCTTCCCGTTGCAATAGACCACGCGAACCCCGAGTTTGCTGCGACGGGTGGTTTCGTAGCGCGCGACAAGCAGGCGTTCCGATGTATCGGCCATCAGGACTATTCGGCCTCACGCTTGAGATAGTCCCAGTCTTTCTTCGGCGGTCCGGCTATGATGGCGTGCGCGATTTTCTCCGGCGTGTCAGGGATGTTCTCCGGCCACTCCATTTCGACGGGGCGGCCGCGCGGCCGCTTGGGTTCGGCTTGCATCACGTATCTCCGTTTTCATGGCATTCGCCAGCCGAGCGCCACTATACCATGAGGGCACCCCGACGGGGAGGAACAGAACCCTCGGGGCGCTCCCAACAGCGGCTGTCGGCTTGCACCGAAGCCGGCCGCCAGATCAGTGCGCCGGAGCGTGCCGCCGGCAGCTTGGTGATCGTGGCCCATGAAGGCACCGGCCACCATTCCATCATCGCCCCCGGTGCTCACGAACACGGCACCGGACACCCGGAGGCTATAGCGCAAGTCTCTATCGCCCCAAGTCGTTCCGTTGGGGGCTCATATACGGTAGTGCCGAGGGCTGTTATCAAGTCCGTGGGACGACATAGCGAGCTAGATTCACCATGTTATTGACTTCGGTCACATAGGTGAGAGGAATACCTGATCGTTGAACGATCTGTCGGATAGACGCTCCACTGCGTCGTATCTGGTTTATCTGGTCTGCGTATCTGATACCGAACAGATGGATCATGACCTTAGCCTCCCTGTGGGGCGCGTCATGATACATGCGAGCCAATTCGTCAGAAAGTTCCTGGAGCGTCATTGGCTTCTCTCCGGCCGGTGCTTCCAGTTGACCGACACGGGCCGGAGCGCCGCCCGCACAAGCTCCTCCGGCGTCGGCTGCGTCCCGTCGGGCCGCCGTATGTCGATTGGCTCCTCCAGCTCGGCCTTGCTCGGCTGATAGTCCGATTTCACCAAGTTCACCGGGCGCGCCGTCTCTTTCCTAGCGGTCCCTCCCTCGCTCGGCACCATCCTATCATGTTCCGCCTAACTCGTCCGTGCGCCGCTCGACAGCCCGTTGTCGGCGATGAGGTCTAGGTAGCGCAACCGCTTCCCGGCCATGCCGATGGCGACGGACCGCATCATATCCAGCGTGTCGCGGGGCCGGATGTTGTGGCGTCCGGCAAACTTCCGCACATAGCGATCAAGGTGCTTGTCGCTGAACTTGCGGAATGACCCCTGATAGCCGCGCTTCAGCATCGCCCAGAACGATTCGATCCCGTTGGTATGCGCCATGGCCCCAGGCTACGGGCGCAGGCCCCGCTTGTCACCGGAGGCTAGCTGACCCGCCCCTTTCTCCGCCGTCTGCGGCCGAAACCGGGCGGGGCAGGCAAACACCGTCACCCGGAACAAGTCCGGGGTGACGGTTTGGGGGCCGGGGCCAGGCTTCGGGAACTTCTGCATCCCGAGTAGCGGCGCAGCCGCGTATCGAGGGACGCGCCGCCGCCCTACCCCGCGCCCGCCCGCTCCGCCAGCGCCAGCACGTGCCGGGCGGCCTTGAGGTGCGGCATGTCCAGCATCTTGCCGTCCAGACCGACGGTTCCGGCCCCGCCGGCGTTCTCCATCGCTTCGACGACGCGCCGGGCATGGACGATTTCGTCTTCGGTGGGCGCATAGGCGCTGTTGATCGGATCGACCTGCGCCGGGTGAATGGCCACCTTGCCGGTGAAGCCCGTCCTGCGACCCTGCAGTGCCTCGGCGTGCAGGCCGTCGAGGTCCCGGAAGTCGGGATAGACCGAGTCCACCGGTTCCGTTCCCGCCGCCTTGCACGCCGCCAGGCAGAGCGCGCGCGCGAGCCGGTATACATCCTCATACTCGCCGTCAAGCGCTCGGTTGGTCGAGGCTCCGAGAGCCGCCGAGAGGTCTTCCGCGCCCCAGGTCATGCCGTAGATGCGCGGGCTCGCGCCGGTGAAGCTGTCCATCGTGAAGAGCGAACGCGCCGTCTCGGTGGCGACAACGAGGATTTGCGTGGCTCCGGGCGCGACCTCTTCCCGCGTCTCCAGGGCCGAGAGATAGTTGTCGAGCCTGACGGCCTCGGCAGCGGAAAAGGTCTTCGGCAGCACGATCCCGTCCGGCGCGCCGGCCATCACGGCCGCGAGGTCCGGCAGCGCCAATTCGGTGTCAAGCGGGTTGATCCTGACCCATAGCTGCTGGCTGCGGTCGTCCCGGTTGGCTTCCAGCCGTTCCCGGACCATCTGCCGCGCCACGGGCAGGTTGGACTGCGCAACGGAATCCTCAAGGTCGAGGATCAGCGCATCGGCCGGCACGCCGCGCGCCTTTTCGAATTTGCGTGCGCTGTCGCCCGGAACGAACAGGAAGCATCTGAGCGCGTCGGTCATGACGGACGCTTCTTCATCATGCCCTGGCGCTTGCAGCGGGCGACCTCTTCGCCGCGCTGGTTCAACGCCCAATGCTCGAAGGTGACGATGCCCACCTCCGGCCGGGACCGGCTCTCCCGCTTGTCGAGGATTTTCGTGTAGGAGGTGATCGTATCGCCGTGGAACACGGGATTGCGGAA